>DATJEM010000238.1:0-5420 GCA_035496615.1 Leptolyngbya sp. | reverse complement strand
CTCAGTGTTTAGAGTCATCATTAGAGTACTGGTTACTTTGACAATTGACAAGTGATTATTACAACCAATTCATACTGAATGTAACTCGATATACTGATTCTCTTTGTTCTCTAATGAATCATTAGAATTTCTAGATGCCTTGTACAGGGCAGGGCGTAGGAAACTCAGGTCGCGCGATCGTCGATTTTACGGCTCAAAATGCAGAGCAGCATGGCGCTTTATTTTTACCAGTTGAAATTTAAGAAAAATGAATCCTCTCAGCAGCTTTCCCGCCTCATTGTAGTATTTCTAACACAAAAGATCTTTGTGTCTGGTTACGGGGGTTAGAGTTGCATCGAAGCTGATTCGAGTCCGGTTGTGTAATATTAAGCACTCAGTAAATTGCTTCTTTGTGTCAGATTGCGTAGAAACATTAACTAATACTGCGATTTGCTCAGTATGATTCTTATTTCTGGTAAAAAATCACTATTCAAAACTCTTTGATAAAGGAGAATCCTACGTGCTAACTTCTACCTTGCTGGCAGTCGTGCCGAGAACTTTAGAATGGACTCCGATGGTGGCTGCCGTGATGATTGCGTGTAATGTATTGGCGATCGCGTTTGCAAAATTCACGATGAAAAATCCTAGCGCTCCTCCCGCCATGCCGTCCTCGAGCTTTTTCGGTGGTTTTGGTCTGCCTGCGGTGATTGCAAGCACCTGCTTTGGTCATATTTTAGGGGCAGGCGCAATCTTGGGCTTGTCGAACCTGGGCGTTTTGTAGCGCCTGTGATTGATTGATTCTTGTTTAAAGACTGAATTGCTGAAGGAGAAATTCTTCGGCTTTTTTGTGGCTTTGCTAATGAGTTTGAGCGATCGAGCTTTCTATCTTTCCAACCGTTTTGACAAGTTCAACCCCGCCTTGCTGAAGCACGATCGAAGGATCACCTGCTGAGGTCAAATTAATTTTTTTCACCGTCACTTCTCCATTTGCCAACGTTGCGCCCACTTGCACATAGCGTGAACTTCCGTCTGAGTCCCGGACGATCGCACTCAGTTGGCTTCCAGTTTGAATCACTCCCGTCAGCGCGATCGCGTCTGCTAAACGGGTTGGAGCGCCTAGAAGCGATGGGGGCATTGGGGGCGGCATCATCGGCAAGCTCGACATGGGTAAACTCGACATTGGTAGGCTCGACAGCGGAGTGGGTTGAGTGGGAATAAAGCGGACGATCGGCTGCGGCAAGGGCTGAACAATAGGCTGAACAATGGGCTGAGGTGGAGTGGTCGATTTCACTGCGATCGCTTTTGGTGCAGCGGGTTGGACTGCGGCTTTTAGATCCGTGGGAATCAGCGTTGCGGCAAACGGATCGCGATCGCTGGCAATGGCAACAGGCATCAATGGCATTTTCCCCTCGCTCGTTTGAATCATGCCGGGAATTTTGATCACGGGCAGGTTGCCAACGGGCGGAACGATGGGCTGAGTCGGTACGATCGGTTGAGCGAACGCCTGCGGGGAAGGCTTGATTTTCGCTTGTTTAGCAGAATGGGTGTTACAACTCACCAACAGCAAGGCAATGCCAGCAATGATCCAGTGACGGATTTTCATACGGGTTCCCAGATGAACTATTTATACAGAATAGTCACGGTTCTACGGATCGCACGGGTTTTTGAGGGAGTTTCACTATCGGTTTTGACGGAACTTTTGAAGTCGATCGTATTTATACGTGAGCATTCTTGCGGTTGTGACTCGCTAAACTGGAGAAAATACGCGAATCGAGCATGAAGGAATTGGTATTTGTCGGGGGTGGGCACAGTCATGCGATCGCGCTGCGACAGTTCGGACGGCACCCGATTCCAGAAGTCCGCATGACCTTAATTACAGAAGCAGAGGATACGCCTTATTCAGGAATGCTGCCGGGGTATGTTGCGGGCTTCTATGCTTACGAAGACTGCCATATCAACCTGCGATCGCTGTGTGAGTTTGCCAATGTTCGATTGGTGGTTGACCGAGCAGTCGGATTAGACCTAGAACATCACCAAGTGCGATGCGAACACAGTGCGATTGGGTTTGATGTAGTGTCGATCGACATTGGCAGCACTCCGAACATTCCAGCACAGGCACAAGGGATTGGAGCGAAGCCGATCGGGGCATTTCTCAAGTGGTGGGATGAGTATGTGCAGCATGAGCATGAGCGGTTGGCGATCGTCGGTGGCGGAACGGGCGGCGTGGAACTCTCGTTAAATATGCAGCATCGGTTGCCAAAGACAACCATTCATCTGTTTCAGCGCGATCGAGAAGTGATGCCGAAACACAACGAGTGGGTGCGTCGGCGGTTCAAGCACTTGCTAATTCAGCGCGGGATTCAACTCCATTTAGGTGAAGCAGTTCAAGCGCTAAACGAGTTCGAGCCAGAAAGTACGATTTGGGTGACGCAAGCTTCGGCTCCAGAATGGATCGAACGCTCTGGAATCAAGACGGATGCTCACGGCTTTATTTTGGTGGCGGATAGCTTACGATCGTTGTCTCATCCTGAGGTGTTTGCAGCGGGTGATATTGCCACAATGGTGAACTACGATCGACCGAAAGCAGGCGTGTTTGCGGTTCGACAGGGAAAGCCATTGTTTGAAAATCTATCTTTAGCTTTGAACAATCAACCTTTGAAGCCTTATCATCCCCAAAAGAACTATCTAAGCTTGATTGGTACAGGAGACGGATCAGCGATTGCAGCTTATGGGCGGTTCGGATGGCGATCGCGAGGGTTATGGTGGATGAAAGATTTGATCGATCGATCTTTTATGAAACAGTTCCGGCACTTCAATTAAAACGATGCAATTATCTATCTCAGACAGTCAGCTAAAAATCGATCTCAATGGATGGGAAAGGGTGTGGGCATTTTATTTCAATGCTGATTTATCCATTCCGCTCAATCATATTATCCAAGTGTCAACGAGCGAACCCTTGAGCAGTTGGACAGATATGCGAATGCCTGGAACCTCTTTACCCGGAGTGATCAAAGCGGGGACTTATTACACCGATCGCGGCAAAGAGTTTTGGTATGCGACGCGATCGGGTCGGTACTTGGTTCTGGAACTTGAGAACGAGTTTTACAAACGCATCATATTGACCGTGGATCAAAACCAATTTTGGGCAGATCGCATTCAGGAATCTGGCTAAAGCGTGATTTCCTGTAGTAGCCAAAACCCCGCAAACGCTTCAACCTCTGGACGGGTTTGAATCGCCAGAAAATGTACCTGGTTCGATCGCGTCTTTGCCGCTTCAAACTGCTCCGCTTCTGGGATGGCTTTTCGATCTAATGTTGTCAAAATCCAGCGATCGTTCACGCCCGTTTCTAACAGCAACCGATCCGAGATCTTCGGATCATATTTCACTGCTGCAAGCTCCAATCCCGCCATCCAAGCCGCCATTGCGGTCGCACTTTGAGAATAGATAATCACTCCCGGCACAGGTGCATCCGGTTCAAGCTGCGTCAAACTCAGCGGAAAGGCTTCACCAAAATCGATCGACCATTCCGCCATTTCTGCAAATGCTTCTAGCGGCAAGGTTGCAAATGTCCATTTCTGACCCTGCAACGCATCGGGCAACGGTTGCGGCGGTGTCACCGGAAACACCACCGAAGGATTGATCGACGGCTGATATCCGGGATGTTTGGGGTAGACGTTTTGCGATCGCTCCTGCATCCAGGCGGTCAAGGCAAAGGTGCGGCGACTGAGTTGAGCAGGCAGATCCAACCCATTGCAAGCCGTGGTGATCATATTTGCCATTGCCTGCCGAAAAAAGCGAAGTTTGCCGGGTGGATTTGGCGCATTAGCGATCGCGGATTCGATCGCGGTTTTCAGCCAGCCCGAATTCACTTCACTGCTTGAACAATATTGCGAAAACCGAAACAGTTCTTCTGGTTGAGCATCGACTGTCATGGGGCTTTCGCAGATGAGGACTTCCCAAATTTTTTTATCGTTTTCATCCAAGATTGGACGCGAGTAATAGTCAAGTTCCCAAGTTGTTACCATAAGTCTTTACCATCAGGCGTTGCCATAGCAGTGATTTAGCCGTGCTCTAATTTTTGCGTTCCTTACCCGATCGTAACCGTTCTCAGTTGTTCACAGGCTTTTAATCCCAACGCTGGATTCGATCGATACTCATCAGTCGCGCTCCAGATGCTCAATTCTCGCTTTGCCGAAATCAAATACACATAGGTCACAGTGGGATCGTATTTCAGCCCCACTTTGAGATTGGAGAAATCATCCTCGCAAATCTCAAACCCAAACCGCACCACAATCTGAGCAACTAAGCATTCTGGCGTGTCATGGGTTTCCCCTAGCGCATCCCGCTCCTGCCAAAACGTTTTTAACAATGGCTCTAAAATCAATAGCATCTTTTCAGGCGCACCGTTGCGGCTGGCATACACGATCGCAGGATTTCCTTCAACAACAATGTGACAAGGAATTGGCATAAAACGAATAACGGTTAAAACTCTCTTAAAGCTTAAAGCAATACGTTGACACAAGATAATCAATGGCACTATCAAACGGTTGTGCCGATCGATTTTGAAGATAAAACCTTGCGCTAAACACCAAAACTGATGTGATCGGACTTGTAAGACGGTGGCTCAACATGAATCATTACGCGAACGGGTGCGTATCGCTCAATTAGTCTCGCCTCAACTGCTTCAGTAATCTGGTGGGCTGTTTCAACATCTTTCGCCCCCACAATCAGGTGCATTTCAATAAACGTTTGTCGCCCCACCACACCGCGAGACGCAATATCGTGACAGTTCACCACCCCCGGAACCGACATTGCGATCTCGTTAATGGCTTCGGGTGCGATCGCAATTTCATCGACTAGCCACGGTAAGTTTTGCTTCAGCACTTCCCACCCGCTATAAAACACCAAAACCGCAACCGGAAATGATAGCGCTATATCGAGCCACTGCCAGTTGAAGATCCAAATTCCTAACAATCCAGCGAGAACTGCGATCGTCACCCAAATATCGCTCATAGTATGTTGAGCATCGGCGATCAGAATCGGACTATTGACGCGCAATCCCTCCCGCCGCTCGTAGAACGCGACAAAGATGTTCACGCCGAGAACTAGCAACAAAAGCCAGAGTTCAGTTGTGCTGATCTGAACGGGCGGATTGGTGTGAGTCAGGCGCTCGATCGCGCCTTGCAAAATCTCAAAGCAAGCGACCCCCAAAAAAGCTGCAATGCCCAACGCCCCGATCGCTTCATATTTTTGATGTCCATAAGGATGATCTCGATCGGGCATCGGTGACGAAAATCGACTCGAAATCAAGCCCAAAATATTACTTGCACTATCCGTTAAGCTATGAAGCGCGTCCGCTAACAAGCTGAGTGACCCCGTTAGCCATCCGACTCCTGCTTTCAGCAGTAAAACAATGAGATTTATAAATAGTGTTTGAAGT
>DATJEM010000237.1:0-3624 GCA_035496615.1 Leptolyngbya sp. | reverse complement strand
GATAGCGCCCGCACGATTAGCCAATCTGCTCAATCTCCGGATGATTGGCAATTGGTGGCGAGTCGTTGGAAAAGCGCGATCGCTTCACTCAAACAAGTCCCCAAATCTGATCCAAATCGCAAAGCCGCAAAGCAAAAACTGGCTGAATTTAATCAAGCTCTCGCGAAAGCTGAAGATCGGGCGGCTCGAACTGGGAAAGAAAAAGTTGCCGCACACGATCCGGAAATTCGCGTCGATCGAGCTATGTCTACCGAAGAAGTAAGCGCGATCGCGGCTCAGAAAGAAAGAGGATTCCGCGTTCCGATCAAATACCGCAAAAATCGAATTCCCGTGATCGATGTGACGTTCAACGGCAACCAACGCTTTGAAATGATGGTCGATACAGGTGCATCCGCGACGATGATTACACAAAATATGGCGCAACGATTGGGAGCAAGATCGATCGGAGAAACTCAAGCAATGACCGCCGCCGGAGTGACAACGGTAGACATTGCCGTGATCCGATCGATGTCGGTAGCAGGAAATACGATTCGCGAAATTCCGGTCTCGATCGGGACGTTAGATATTGGTTTATTGGGTCACGATTTCTTCGGCGATTGCGATATTTCAATTACCCACGAATACATTGAGTTTCGGCAATGTAATGTGAATTCTTGATTTTTAGCCTGGACGTTAAAGCAAATCCTGAAACTCCGATCGAGCCTGAATTGTTTTCAACACCGCTTTAATTTCTTGTGTCCGGTCTTTTTTCACAATTAAGGTAACTTTGCCATCGCGAACAATCACCGTATCATCTAAGCCGATCGTCACCACAAGCTCATCATCGTCTGAGGTATAAACGATCGAGCCGCTTGTATCCAATCCCACGTGCTGCCCCAACTCCACATTCGGACTATCGGATTTCATCAATCGTTCGATCGCGCCCCAGTCTCCCAAATCATCCCAACCGAATCGTACAGGCAACACACAAGCATGATCGGTTTTTTCCATCAGCGCATAATCAATACTCTTTTTTGGAACCGTGCCGTAGGCATCCACTCCCTTTTCTTCTAAAAGCTGAATAATTTCGGGTGCGTGAAGATGCAATTCAGTCAGCATCACTTTTGCCTGAAAAACGAACATCCCGCCATTCCAGCTAAACCGTCCGCTGCTGACGAATTTTTCAGCCGTTTCGAGATCGGGCTTCTCGGTAAAGCGATCGACCCGATAAGCCGGATATTCTCCATACACGCCAATCTTTTCGCCTTGCTCAATATATCCGTATCCGGTTGCTGCTTGAGTAGGCGTAATTCCGAGGGTGACGATCGCAGATTCTCGCACAGCAGCTTCGGCGGCAGCAATCAGCGTAGATTCAAAAATATCTTGTTCCGCGATCCAATGATCCGCTGGAAAAAATCCCGTGACCACTTCCGATCCGTAGCGTTTGGCAACTTCGATCGTACTCCATGCCACCGCCGGAGCCGTATCGCGTCCCTCTGGCTCGACTAAAATATTTTCTGTCGGCAATTCGGGCAACTGTTCCCGCACTCCATCCGCCAAATGTGCCGCAGTGACAACCCAAAGATTGCTCCATCCGCCAGCCGTTGAAAGTAAGCGATCGGCGGTCGTTTGTAATAAACTGCGTCCGCTGCCATCAAGACAAAGAAACTGTTTTGGTCGGTGTTTGCGACTGAGGGGCCAAAATCGCTCCCCTTTTCCGCCTGCGAGAATAATCGGAACCAAAGATTGAGTCATACGGATCACACCAGGATTGAGAGGAAAGCGGATTTACACACTTTAAACGCTCAGATTTTAATCAATTGCAGCCCGTTCTTGCGCCTCAGTCGCACATCTTCGCGGACTCTTTTCATTTTTCCCAATTGAGTGCGAGTTCTTCAGTTTTTCCGGACTCAGGTTCCGTGATGATGATTCCGATCGGTAGCACTAGCCGAATGACGAAGTTCAGGAGTAGAATTTCCAAGAACTACTTAAACCGAGTCGTTGACGTTTTGTAGTGCAGGATACTAGAGAACCTTGCTGGCAGTTGTGCAGTCTAAGTTCAATCAGTTTATCTCTGAAAGCTGAAGAAAATTGGAAGCTTTCTAGTTTAAGATAGCGACAAGCAACTACGAAACCAAGTAGATCGGGCTAAATTGTTTTTGAGGTGTGAGCGGAGTGAAAGAGTCTAAAAGACCCCCAACGCTAGATCCGTCTAGCGTGAAAAAAGCATTGACCTCAAAATCTCGATCGCCCATCGCCTTTCCACCCCCGAAAAAGCCCACATTCGGTCGATCGCTGCTTTTGGCTGCTGCCTTTCTAGGAGCCGCCGCAGTATCTGCCTCTTTGGGAACAACGATCGCGCTTGTCGCACCGTTACCCGGAGTCGCACCAGAACAAGGGCGAAAACTGCTCGGTGATCTTTGGAGTAGCGGCTTTCAGTACAAGATTTCGCGCCCAGTGAATGTTTTGGTCATGGGGATCGATCGCGTTCTGGATGCACCTGCGGGTTCGGATGAAGTCTTTTCTGGTCGCAGCGATACGATGCTATTGCTGCGAATTGATCCCACCGATCAGTCAATCAATATGTTGTCGATTCCACGTGATACTCAAGTCGAAGTTCCAGGAGTTGGGGTCACGAAGATCAATCAGGCAAACGCGAGCGGTGGGCCGTTGCTGGCGCGTGAGACGCTAAGTAAGACGCTGAACGGCATCGAAATCGATCGCTATGTTCGCGTCAGTACCGATGCCTTTCGAGAATTAGTCGATTTGCTGGGTGGCGTTGATGTGTATGTGCCCGAAGCAATGCAATACACTGATAATACACAGAACCTCAAGATCGATCTTCAACCGGGTTGGCAAACTTTAGATGGCGATAAAGCTGAACAGTTTGCGCGATTTCGCCATGATTCATTTGGTGATATTGGACGGGTTCAACGGCAGCAGGCATTGATCAAGGCACTGCGATCGAAGCTTACAAGCCCATTAATTCTGCCCCGCATTCCTAGCTTAATCAGCATGATGCAGAAATATATCGATACCAATCTCAGCCCAGAGGAAATGCTGGCATTGGTCAGTTTTGGGCAGAAACTCGATAAAGAGAATTTGAAAATGGTGCTACTGCCTGGACGGTTTAGCACTCCGAATGAATTTCGCGCTAGCTACTGGATTATGGATACGGCGGGGCGCGATCGCGTGATGCAAGAATATTTCAAATCCGAGGCAACTGAAGCCGGAACAGAAGCGCCGCTGGCAAATCTAAGAATCGCAGTTCAAAATGCTTCGGGTGATCCAGAAGCCGCAACGCAGTTGATTCAATCGTTGGCAACACTCGGTTATACCAACGTCTATCAAGCTCAAAACTGGCAAGATCCACAACAGAAGACCCAAATTATTGTGCAAAAAGGCGATTTGCAGGGCGCGAAATTGCTGAAAAATGCGTTGGGATTTGGCAGTGTTGAGGCAAATTCGACCGGAGAATTAGATTCAGATTTGACGATTCGGATTGGAGATGACTGGAAGACTCAGCGATCGCAATTTCCTCGATAGACGCTAGGCTTGAAACAGCACTCTATACGAGCTTGGTTTCATGTCTCTCGCTCCGGTTCCCCTCGCCGTTAAACGGTTTGTTTATGCTCTGTTGATTCT
>DATJEM010000236.1:0-3391 GCA_035496615.1 Leptolyngbya sp. | reverse complement strand
ATCAATATGAGTATTCTCGCCAACCCATAATCCGGGCGATCGTTCGGGATAGGCAAACTCTAGCTTCACTTTGCCGGAGAGTCCTGCATATTGCGCTTCTCGGTAAGCATCTAAGTGCCCGACATCGCACCAATATCCCTCCGCAATGTAGCCATACATCGGTTCACCCTGATCGAGCAGCAGCGGAAATAAGTCTTTAGAAAAGTCCGCTTCTTCGTTTTCAGGCAAATATTTCAGCACATCCGGATCGAGAATATAAATTCCGGTGTTGACGGTATCGGAAAAAATCTCGCTGCTCGAAGGCTTTTCGAGAAAGCGGCGAATTCGGTAATCTTCGTCGGTAATGACGACCCCAAAGTCGATCGGATTTTGCACCCGTGTCAACACGAGCGTTGCTTTTGATCCTTTGTGATAGTGAAACTCGATCGCGGCACTCAGATCAAAATCTGTAATACTATCGCCGCTAATCACGAGAAATGTATCATCCAACAGTTCTGCAATATTCTTCACACAGCCTGCCGTTCCCAATGGCTGATCTTCCTCAACGGCATAAGTCATCTGCACCCCGAACTCGCTGCCATCCTGAAAATAGTCGCGCATCACATCGGGTAGATAGTGCAGCGTTGCGATTACTTCTCGAATTTGGTGACGCTTGAGCAGGTCGATAATATGCTGCGCGATCGGACGGTTAAGAATCGGAACCATTGGTTTTGGCAGGTCACAGGTGAGCGGTCTGAGTCGAGTTCCCGATCCGCCTGCCATCAACACTGCTCGCATACAATCTCCTTGAGTCGATCTTTCTTGACTTGATCTTTCTTTACTTAATGTGACAGTGCCAGCTTTATTCGGACACCAAACCTCACAATTATTCGCATATACGCAAATGAGAACTTTTCCCGACTCTAGAATTCAATTGTTAGAATTTGAGCATCAACGATCGAGGAATTTCTCATGTGGGGATATGTCATTCTAGCGATTTACTTAATCGGTGCATATCGCTTTTGGAAAGGTTTTCGCCGCACAAACTTTAGTCAGGGCAGAATTTATTTAGCACTACTCTGGCCCGCTTTGCTGTTTAATCGTTCTTATCGACAGAACTTCACTCGTGCGCTCAAAGGCTAAATAACCAGGTTAAACCAGTTGACTGTACAAGATTGGAATCCGCAAATTGTAGCGATCGCCGATCGCTTTAATCGAGAATATCGCGGGGAGGCGTTTGATCTTCCCGCCGAGGTCGAGGCGATGCCGATTTTTCAAGATCGAGTTTCGGGATCGCTGCAAGCGAAAGTGACCTCTCCCTTTTGGAAATTAGTGCAGCCGCAAAAAAATCAAAATTGCTTAGATATCGGCTGCGGTGTTGGGTTTCTAATTTACAACTGGCGCGACTGGAATGCTTACTATTCGGGTCAAGATGTCAGCAAAGTGGCGTGTGATGCGATCAATGCTCGCGCTCCTCAGTTGAATTCCAAACTGTTTCGGGGTGTGAAGTTAGAAGCGGCGCATCAGTTGCAGTACGACGCAAAGTTATTTGATTTGGTGATTTCGACGGGGGTAAGCTGCTATTCGTCGATCGAGTATTGGACATTCGTGCTATCCGAAGTGAAGCGAGTTCTCAAGCCCGGCGGGGTATTTGTGTTTGATGTGCTTGATCCTGAGACCCCTCTAGCGGAAAGTTGGGCAATTCTTGAAACCTATTTGGGAACTGAAGTCTTTCTCGAATCGCTGGAAGATTGGAAGAAAGCAATTCAATCTGAAGGTGGCAAAATCGTGAAAACGCAGCCGGGAGAATTATTTCAGCTATACAAAGTCACGTTCTGAGCAACGTTCTGATCGAATGCGTCTCTGTCCGGGTTATCGTGATTAATAGTGATTTAATCATTCCTTAAAATGACCCTGGCTCCTCACAAGAAATCAAAAGCGCTCAAACCTTCGAGTCGTCGCCCCGCGAAAGAACTGTGCAGCGAATGTGGACTCTGTGATACCTATTACATTCACTACGTTAAAGATGCTTGTGCATTTCTAAATCAGCAAATCCCTGAACTCGAAGCACAAGCTCACGGGCGCAGCCGGGATTTGGAGAACTCCGACGATTTGTATTTCGGGGTGAGTCAAGATATGATGGCAGCCCGCAAAACGGAACCGATTCCGGGCGCACAGTGGACAGGGATTGTGAGTACGATCGCCATCGAAATGCTCACGAACGGCTTAGTTGAAGGGGTCGTCTGCGTTCAAAACACAAAGGAAGATCGATTTCAACCCAAACCCATTATCGCTACAACGCCCGAAGAAATTCTCGCCGCTAAAGTGAATAAGCCAACGCTGTCCCCCAACCTTTCAGTGCTTGAACAAATTGAACAATCGGGAATGAAGCGATTGTTAGTCATCGGGGTAGGATGTCAAATCCAAGCTCTCAGAGCCGTTGAGAAACAATTGGGATTAGAGAAGCTTTATGTCTTAGGAACCCCCTGCACGGACAATGTAACTCGTGCAGGCTTGCAGAAATTCTTAGATACAACCAGCCGATCGCCGGAGACAGTCGTGTACTACGAATTCATGCAAGATTTCCAAGTTCATTTCAAACACGAAGATGGCTCAACTGAATTAGTGCCGTTCTTTGGCTTGAAAACGAATCAGCTTAAAGATGTGTTCGCGCCTTCATGTCTAAGCTGTTTTGACTATGTAAATTCTTTGGCGGATTTAGTCGTTGGCTACATGGGTGCGCCGTTTGGGTGGCAATGGATTGTGGTGAGAAACGATCGCGGTCAAGAAATGCTCGATCTCGTACAAGATCAGATCGAAACTCAGCCCGTGATGTCAAAAGGCGATCGACATCAAGCAGTTCAGCAAAGCATCCCAGCTTACGATAAAGCGGTGACATTACCGATGTGGGCAGCGAAACTGATGGGCGTGGTGATCGAGAAAATTGGACCAAAAGGATTGGAATATGCGCGGTTCTCGATCGACTCTCATTTCACCCGCAACTATCTCTATGTGAAACGCAATCATCCTGAGAAACTAGAGCAGCACGTTCCAGACTATGCAAAACGGATTGTGGAGCAGTACAAGCTTCCAGATTAATTGCTATGCTTGTTCACAATCCGTAACTTTAGACGGTTGAGTGATTGAGACTCGCAGCAGCAAAAGCCCACCCAGAACTGCAAGAAAAACGCAGACTCCAAGCAGTTGATTCGTTGGAATTTCTAACACACCTTGAATAATGACTTCCCGCAGCACCGAGACTAGAGAGATCTCTACGGCTGCACCCACTGAGATTCGTTGTTCTTTCAGGTACACGATCAAGAGTCGGAACAACTCGACCAAAATTAAAATAAATAGAATGTCAGAAGTAATTACCTTAAAGTTGAGCGGATTAAGCAAAGATAGATACATC
>DATJEM010000235.1:0-3211 GCA_035496615.1 Leptolyngbya sp. | reverse complement strand
CGAGAAGTGCTACAAATGACCAGCTTTGGGCTATATCTTGCAACTCGATTTTCGCTCACGCAGCAAGTGAGGCTGTATGCTCTGACCTTTGGCATTGGCGGAATTGTCAGTACGATCGTGGCGATCGCCTTGCCGTGGCTGGGAAAACACGCAGTCGATCACCCTGGAGCCTGGAAAGGGATTTACGACTACAAAAACACCTTCGGCAGCATGATGGTGCTGGCAATGGTCGCGTTTTTCTCACTGCCGATCGAGCATCCCCGCGATCGCTGGATTAAGTGGGGGGGAATTGCTGGAGCAACCGCCCTCATTTTGCTCTCAACTTCAAAAACGGCGCTGATTCTAGGTTTTGGCATGTTGGGCTTGATGACCTTCTATCGGAATTTCCGCTGGCGAGGAAAGCGATCGGTAATCTTCGCCAGTCTGAGCGCGTTGGTGGTCGGATCAGTCACCGTTGGCGTGTTGTCAAACTGGGTTGCTATCATCACTGGGCTAGGCAAAGATCCCACGATTAGCGGACGAACTTATATTTGGGAGGTTTCGCTTGATCGACTGTGGGATCATCCCTGGTTGGGTTATGGTCGAAGCGCATTCTGGTCGCCTGACAGTCCTTATCCAAGAGCGATCAGTTTCTATTTGTCTCAAGGCTTTCGTGCGCCCCACGCTCACAACGGCTTTATTGACACTGCATTAGATGTCGGTTTGATCGGCTTGGGACTGTTGCTAATTTGCTACGTCACTGCTTTTGTTCGAGCATTGTTACGGGCGTATGGTTCCAATCATCCTGAGCATCTCTGGGCAATCGGCTATCTCACCTTCTTTGCACTCAATAATATGACCGAAAGCTATGTGCTGCGCCTGTCAAACGTATTTTGGGTGCTGTTTATTGCGACTGTGCTAACCGTTAAACAGCGAGTTCCAGTGTTTGACGATGAGCATTCACCGCTCGCTCAACCACAGTACAACTACCAGAAACTGCCAGAAACTCAGAGTTGAAGTCTGATGCTCGGCTCGATCGGGCGAATCGCTTCAGATTTGCTTTCAAGGGCGCGGCTGGACAAGGAGACACGAGCCACGCCATCTAGGTTGAGATGGAATTCTGCGGCAATCTTGGTGCGTCTAGCCGTTCTATAGCGCGATCGAAGGTCGGATCTTGTATCAGATTCCAAACGCGATCTGCCAGTGTTTCTGTGTCAGCCGATAAACCAGATAGCCACTAAAGTTTGCAGCAAAGAAGTTTGAAAAAGCTTGAAGATTGCTTCTCTCCCCACCGATGGGTGGCAGTCTATATGTATTAAAGATTACAGTCTACTCTATGCCAAAACCCCACAGCATGAGAAACGCGATCGATGACACAAGCCCCCGGATTAGAGAAAAGAAACCTCTTTGACTTTATCCATTCAGTCGCTCTAAAGTCTTTCAGGAATGTTCCGCAACTTATCTGCATCTTTCATCAAGCCTTTAAATTTGCAGCGCTTCTAAGAAAGAATCGCGAAGAGGGAAGCTAGAAAATTGAGAAGCTTGAATCATTCATTATACTGATTGCAAGTGTTATTACGTAGGTAGCATCACGAAACTCATGAATAAAGATGTGTCTAGAATTGCATATCTGATTAACCAGTATCCGAAGGTGAGCCACAGTTTTATTCGACGCGAAATTCAGGCGATCGAAGCTTGCGGAATTGCTGTTGGACGCTATGCCATCCGGTCTTGCCGGGCAGAACTCGTCGATGAAGCAGATCAAAAAGAAGTGGCGCTCACTCGAACCGTTTTAGAGAGCGGCGCAATGTCGCTGCTGAAAAGTACTGCAAAAGCAGTTTTCACCCGACCGAAACAGGTTTTAAAAGCCCTTAACCTGGCGATCAAATTCGGGCGACGCTCAGAGCGGGGAGTCTTACGCCATTTCATTTATCTGGCTGAAGCCTGTGTCCTGAACGACTGGTTCGCAGAAGATGAAATCCAGCACATCCACGCTCATTTTGGCACCAACTCTACCACCGTCGCGATGCTCTGCACGGCATTAGGTGGACCCACATACAGCTTCACCATTCACGGACCCGAAGAATTCGACACCCTTGAATCTCTCTCGATCGTCGAGAAAGTTCAGCGATCGACATTTGTGGCAACGGTCAGTTCATTTGGTAGAAGTCAACTCTATCGCTGGTGTGATCAGTCGCAGTGGGACAAAATTAAGATCATCCATTGTGGGGTTGATCGCAGCTTTTTTAGCAATGCCACTTCTATTCCCGTAGAACCCCGAATCGTTTGTGTAGGGAGGCTTTGTGAAGCAAAAGGACAGTTGCTTTTAATCGAAGCAATTAAGCCGATCGTTGCCGCTGGTGTTCCGCTCAAACTCGTTCTGGTAGGCGACGGTTCCATGCGCAATCAACTCGAAACCCTAATCGCAGCAGCCGGATTAGAACATCATGTCGAAATCACGGGTTGGGCAAGTAATGAAACGGTTCGCAAAGAGATTTTAGCCGCACGCGCATTGGTTTTACCAAGTTTTGCTGAAGGGCTACCCGTTGCCATTATGGAAGCATTAGCGCTGCATCGTCCGGTTATCAGTACTTATATTGCAGGCATTCCTGAACTTGTCACTTCAAACGGCTGCGGCTGGCTGGTTCCCGCCGGATCAATTGTCGAACTCACCGCAGCGATTAAAACCGCGATCGAACTTCCCGCCGAACGCCTCGCTGAGATGGGACAAGCCGGAGCCGAACGAGTGGCACAACAACACGATGCCGCGATCGAGGCGAAAAAGCTTGCCGCCTTATTCATAGATGCGACCCATCGGACTCAGCCTAAACCCGTTTTCATGAACTCTGATCCAGTGGTCTCGATCGCTCAACCGCTTCATTAATTTCATCTATTAAACCCCTTGTGTTAGACAGGACTTCAATCGTGAATCAAACATCAAACATCGGCTTGTGGCAGCAAATTGTTGAAGATTGGAACGCTCATGGACGCGACTGGACGAAACCCGGATTTCGAGCGATCGCAGTTTATCGCTTTGGAGTTTGGCGGATGGGAATTAAGCCTGCGCTCCTACGCGCACCGTTCAGCATCTTATATCGGATGCTATTTTGCAAAGTTCGCAACGGCTACGGCATTGAACTTCCCTACAGCGCAAAAGTTGGGCGGCGTGTCATCATTGAGCATCAGAGCGCGATTGTAATTCACGGCAACTGTGTGATCGGCGATGACTGTG
>DATJEM010000234.1:0-5993 GCA_035496615.1 Leptolyngbya sp. | reverse complement strand
AAGGCAAGCAGAACCAATCGATCGAGCCAGCCCGACTGACCAATGCAGCAGTATGGCAGTTGCCAATCAAACCATACTCAGAAATCGCTGGAAACTCCGCCTTTGATAGTTCTGAATCCTGATGGTGAAGTGCGGGGTGATTCATGAAGGCGTTATGTTAAGGTTTGTAAAATGTCAGAAGGCAAATATACAAGAATATCGCCATCTCTGTTATCCCTCTAACGTCGTAAATGGGCTGAATTGATTTTGGCAATCTTCGCGGAGTCTAGATGCCAGGTGCGATCGTTGAGAGTTGAGCCAGGAACATCGTTCACGCGGCGCAACTGATAGCTGCCTTGAAAGCGTTGAATGCTGCCATTGATGGTTTTGGCGGTGATTGTAATCGGAACTTCAACATACAATGAGCCTGCTGCGCCTTCGATTCTACCGGGTTCTCCAATGTCTACCGCGATCGAGTCAGTTTTTGCAAACCCTTGCTTAAATTGGTTGAAAGATTGATGGCTAGCTTCGCCCTGGTTTGCCCAGAGTTGGTAAGCAAGCTGATAGTCTTTGCGGTTGATTGCATCATAATAGTTACGGACAACCTGAACAGCGTCTTTCTGAGAGGGGTTGAGGCTGGGACTGGGTGAAAGCGAGGATGCTTGGATTGAAGAGCTTGCAGGCTGCGGTTGACTGGCAGGGGACAGTTCACCGCTGTTTGTTGTTCTGTTTGGCGGAGTGTTTGGCGGAGTGTTTGGTGGAGTGTTTGTCTGACTAGGTGTACAAGCAGCCAGACTCATTAATAATCCTGCGATCGCGACCCACATTCTTAGAGAGTTCTGGGATTGCATCTTACTACCTCCGAAATTGCTTTTAGTTGAAGCGATGATCGATCGATATTGTGTGCGATCGACTGATTCTATCAATCGCAAGGCTAAAGGCTGAAATTCTTTAGGGTGAACTCTCGCCATTCGGAGATTGCTGCGATCGCTGCGTCAACAAAGCTTCGGCTTGAGGCGAAAGACTGAGTGAACCCGATCGAACGTGCAAATCTCTTTGGGGAAAGGGAATCTCGATTTCATGCGCTTGTAAAAGCTCAAAAATCTGGAAATATAAATCGCTTTTCAACACAAACTGGCGGCTCGGTTTCGCCGTCCAAACCAACAGATCAAAGTCGATCGAACTATCCCCAAATCCAATGAAAAAGACTTGAGGGGGCGGACTCTGAAGCACTTCATCATGGTTCTTAGCCGCTTCTAACAGAACCGTGCGAACGATCTTGGGATCAGCATCATAAGTCACACCGACGGGAAGATGAAGCCGAGAAACTGGATTGCTGTGACTCCAGTTGATCACTTCTTCTTCGAGAAAGCGAGAATTTGGCACAATCACCGACACATGATCCAGAGTACGAATCTCAGTGCTGCGTCCGCCGATTCGCTCAACGGTTCCTTTAGAACTACCGATCTCGACAAAATCTCCGACTCGAATCGATCGCTCTAGAATCAGCACGAGTCCGCTGCCGAAGTTTTTCGCAATGTCTTGCAGCCCAAACCCAATCCCTACACCTAAAGCGCTGGCTAAAATCGTGAGCGAACTGATGTCTAATCCCCAAATTTGTAGGACAATCAGCGTTCCGACCGTAATCAGCGCGTACTTGGTCAGAATCGCGATCGCATCTTGCCCGCCCCGACTGAATCCCGCCAGCGATAAAACCCGCGATCGAATCAAATTCGCCGCGACTCCGGCAGCACCCACTACGCCCACGAGTACGCCCGTCAGCAGCAATAAGTTCGTCACCGAATACGAATTTTTCCCCAGCGTGATCAGCGGCGAAGTAAAGCTTGAGATCAAGGATTGGGTAATCTGATAGCTCCAAATGCGAGTGACTGGAAAGAGATTCGTAATGTAGAGGGCAGCAACAAGCCACACTCCTACACGCGCCACAATCAGCAAGAGTTGTAAGAGTCCTTCTAGGGGATGAGAAGAGGCATCTGGGGCTGAAGCTGAAAATCGCTGATGGAGCAATCGCACCCCTCGCTGCTTGATTTTTCCTAGTAGCCAATGTAGAAACAGAACAATCAGAAAAACGCCGCTGGCGAGCAGTGCCATTTGTTGAATATAACCGGAGCTTCGTTCTCGCTGCGATCGCTGGACAGATTCCTGAATTTCTCGCGCCCAGAGATTGGCTTGTTCTTCGGTTGTCCTGCCCAACAGGGCATCCGATTGCGTCACGGTCAGCAAGTAGCGATCGTCGAGCAGCAGCGTCGGGAACTGATTTCTTTGGTCTACTTTGACCGTCACAGGTTCAGATGACTTCGCTGCCTCTTCTAGCTGTAAGGTAATCAACCGCGCTCGCTCCTGGGCACTGTACTGTCCCGCAGCGCTGACCTGAATCACAGATTGACCATCTAAGGCAACCGTGTCTCTAGAGGGTCGATTCGGAACCGGAGATTGAGCGATCGCGCAAGACAGTCCCAAACTGAGCGTCAGCCAGAGTAAAACTCCAATGCCCGCTGTCTGAATAAACCGCCGTAGAGAGATAATTCGCATCGTCATTCTTGAGACATCATCGCCCCCAAGCTACCAATTTTGAGCAGAGTTGATCGCGTTTCTGCAAAAATCCTCCAGCAAACATCCTCATCGCCAAAATTCTACAGTCGAGACGCGCAGAGTGCAGCACCAATCAGACCCACCTGGGGATTCAAAATAATCTGTACCGGAACGCGTTCGAGCAGCGATCGCATTCTTCCTTTGAGTTCAAACTCTCGCAGAAAACTCCCTTCTTGCATTAGGGGTAAATTCTTGGCGGCAATTCCTCCTGCAAGATACAATCCGCCGAAGGGCAGCAGCTTCAGCGCCATGTTGCCTGCTTCTGCACCGTAGGCTTCGATGAAAATCTGCATGGTTTTTTCAGATAAGCGATCGCGCTTTTCTAATGCCGCTTGAGAAATTTTCGCTGCCGGATCAGCCGTTTTTTCACTTTTACCGATTTCCGATTCCCAGACGTGCATCACTTGGGCAATGTCGGGGGATTCGCTGGCGTATTCGCGATCGCGCAAGAACTTATAAATCGAGACGATGCCCTGCCCTGAAATAATGCGCTCGGACGAAATCCGCTCAATGTTGAGTTTTTCTAGGAGATACCGCGATAGTTGAAATTCGAGTTCGTTGCGCGGCGCAAAGTCAACGTGACCGCCTTCAGAACTAAAAACCTGATAGTCTCGCCCATCGTGAATTAAATAGCCTTGCCCTAATCCTGTACCCGCCCCAATCACTGCGATCGGGGCGTGTTCTTCCCGCTTGCCCGCTTGCAGCGTATGTAAGTCGGTTGCCTCTAGCGCTAGAATGCCGTAGCCCACCGCCGCAAAATCATTAATCAGCGAAATATGCGGAATCGCAAGCTGTTCGGACAAGCGATCGGCTTCGAGCATCCAGGCAATGTTGGTCACTTTGCTGGTGTTATTTACAACCGGCCCTGCGATGCCAAAACAGGCTTTTTCGGGGGCGAATGATTTGCCCGTTTCTTGCTGCGCTGCTTGGAGAAAGGTCTGCACCATTGGCACCAAATCCGGAAATTCATGACTAGAATACTGCTTTTCAAACAGGCGATTTCGAGCCGTCTGTGCGTGATCTACATCCGCTTCTACAATCCGTAGAATTGTTTTCGTTCCGCCAATATCGCCAGCAAGTAACACCGTCATGGTTCATTCTCCGATCGCACAACTTATCTCTACACTAATACAATGCAATTGGAGCATACAGACAGGAAAGATGGTTATTTCTTCGATCGCCGATCTCAGACAAGACTACACCCAACAAACCCTTGACGAAACGGATATTGACCCCAATCCCTTTCAGCAGTTCCAGCGCTGGTTTGATCAAGCGGTGAAAGCAGAATTACCCGAACCGAATGCGATGACGGTGGCGACGGCTTCAAAAGACGGAATTCCGGCGGCGCGAATTGTTTTGCTCAAAGCTGTAGACGATCGCGGTTTTACCTTCTTTACCAACTACAACAGCAGCAAAGGGAAAGAGCTAGAAGCCAATCCCCAAGCAGCGTTAGTGTTTCTGTGGACAGAGCTAGAACGCCAAGTGCGAATTGTCGGAACTGTAGAAAAAATTTCGGCGGAAGAATCGGACAGTTATTTCTACAGCCGTCCGCAGGGTAGCCGATTTGGGGCTTGGGCATCGGAGCAAAGTGAAGTGATTCCGAACCGGGATATTCTGGAGCAGAAACTAGCGGCGCTGAAAGTTGAATATGTCGATCGAGACGTACCGCGCCCGCCGCACTGGGGAGGGTTTCGGGTGATTCCGCGCGAGATTGAGTTTTGGCAAGGTCGATCGAGTCGATTGCACGATCGATTGCGCTATCAACACAGAGATCAGGGATGGTTGATCGATCGACTTTCGCCGTAGCTTCCTGAAAATGCGAAAATGAACAACACTGCCAGGAAAAGAACATGATTAACAAAGTAAAAACGATCGCAGGTCGCGGCATCCCGCTCGTGGGCAACGATATTGATACCGATCGAATCATTCCAGCAAGATATTTGCGCTGCGTCACCTTTGATGGATTAGGCGCACAGGTGTTTGCAGACGATCGCGCTCAACTGAAGGGACAGCACGCTTTCGATCAGCCTCCGTATCAAGGCGCAACGGTGCTGATTGTGAACGGAAATTTTGGCTGTGGTTCGAGTCGAGAACACGCCCCGCAAGCGATCGCCAAATGGGGCATTCGGGCAATCATTGGTGAAAGTTTCGCGGAGATCTTTTTTGGTAATTGTGTCGCGATCGGGATTCCTTGCGTTACCGCAGATCCCAGCGTAACGACTCAACTTCAAGCGATCGTGGCAAATGATCCACAGCTTGGGGTAGAAATTGACCTTGATCAGATGCAGGTACGATGTGGATCATTTACGGCGGCGATTTCGATGCCTTCGGGGGCACATCAAATGCTAACTTCTGGAACATGGGATGCGTGTGGGCAGTTGGTGGCACAAGCGGAACAAGTCCGCGCTACGGCTGCAAACTTGCCGTATGTAGCTTGGAGCAGGGCTTGAGACGGATGGAGCAGTCTAGCGAAAATTCGGCTGAGATCTAACCCAAATTCCGGCAGGACGGTTTCACCTGAGAGGGTCGCGGGAGGATTGCAGCATTTCAACGGGTTGGTCTTGCAGATCATCGGTGGCAGGGCTGATTCAGTTTGGGAGTGCCAAAAGTCAGCGTCATTTCAAGGAGCCATTTCAATCACAGTTCTCAGCAGCATCTCTGGCTCTACCGGTTTGCTCAAATGCTTTTGAAATCCAGCCTGCAAGGCTTGCTGCTGATTGAAGTCTCCCGCGTAGGCAGTGAGTGCGATCGCTTGAATCTGCCCGTTTTGCTCAGTGGACAATGCTCTGACTTGTTGTAGCAGCATATAGCCATTCATATCGGGCATTCCAATATCACTGAGCAGCACGTCGAACTGCGATCGCACCAGCAATGCAAAGGCTTCTGCCGCTGATGCCGCAGTTTTCACCTGTGCCCCCGCTTGCTCTAGGACAAAGGCAATGAAATCGCGTGAATCCGGCTCATCATCGACGACGAGTACTTGCACCCCCTTCAAGTCGAGGGCTTGATCCGAATCATCGGTGTTTTGACTCAAGGGTGACTGCATTCCCACCATTGGCAGCTTTATGGTAAAAGTTGCGCCTTGCCCTTCGCCCTGGCTGACGACTCCAACCGTGCCGCCATGCAGTTCGACCAGATGTTTGACGATCGCAAGTCCAAGTCCCAAGCCGCCAAATTTGCGCGTCGTGGCTCCATCTTCTTGCCGGAAATATTCAAACACATACGGCAAAAATTCAGGAACTATCCCTTTTCCGGTGTCGCTGACGGTGATTTGAGCTTGGGTGTCGATCGCTTCGAGTTGCACCGAGATGCGCCCGCCTTGGGGCGTGAACTTGACCGCGTTTGAGAGTAGATTCCAAACGGCTTGCTGTAACCGAGTCGCATCGCCTGCTACCTGTCCC
>DATJEM010000233.1:0-4936 GCA_035496615.1 Leptolyngbya sp. | reverse complement strand
GTGTTCGTTCTCGACTCGCACGATCGTTTACAAAGGCATGGTGCGATCGGCAGTGTTGGGCGAGTTCTATCAAGACTTACAGAACCCTTTATACAAGAGTCCGTTTGCGCTGTATCACCGTCGCTTCAGCACGAACACCTTACCGAAATGGCCATTGGCTCAACCGATGCGTCTGCTGGGGCACAATGGCGAAATCAATACGCTGCTCGGTAACGTCAACTGGATGAAAGCGCGGGAAGCAGATTTGGCGCATGAATTCTGGGGCGATCGCATTCACACCCTAAAACCAACCGTCAATTCCGAAAATAGTGATTCTGCCAACTTAGATAACGTGATGGAACTGTTGGTGCGATCGGGACGTACCCCGGTTGAAGCCTTGATGATGATGGTTCCAGAAGCTTATCGAAACCAGCCAGAACTGACTGATCACCCTGAAATTGTTGACTTTTACGAGTATCACAGTGGCATCCAGGAAGCTTGGGACGGTCCGGCACTCTTGGCATTCTGCGATGGCAAATGGGTCGGGGCAACGCTCGATCGCAATGGCTTGCGCCCGGCTCGGTACACAATCACTCGCGATGGTTATCTGGTTGTCGCATCAGAAGCAGGAGTGGTCGATCTGCCAGAATCCGAAATTTTGGAAAAAGGACGATTAGGTCCGGGTCAAATGATTGCGTTTGACTTGCAAACTCACGAAGTGCTGAAGAACTGGGAAATCAAGCAGCGGGCTGCCAAGGCTCATCCTTACGGAGAATGGCTAAAACACCGGAAAACCCTGCAATCTCAAGCCTTTCTAGAAGCATCTGAGATGGATGCTCCCACCCTTCTGACGCATCAGACTGCCTTTGGCTACACGTTGGAAGACTTGGAAATGGTCATCCAAGACATGGCAGCACAAGGGAAGGAGCCAACCTTTTGCATGGGGGATGATATTCCTCTAGCGGTGCTGTCCAGCCGTCCTCACCTGCTATACGACTATTTCAAGCAGCGGTTTGCTCAAGTGACAAACCCACCGATCGACCCCCTGCGCGAAAAGCTTGTCATGTCTTTGAGAATGCAGCTAGGAGCGCGAGGAAATCTGCTTGAAATCAACGCTGAAACGTCAAAGCTATTCCTGCTCGAATCGCCCGTCTTGAGTGAACCAGAGCTTGATCAGATTCGTCGATCGGGCTTTGAAACCGCAAATCTTTCAACCCTGTTTGAAATTGCCGCCGGACCCGCAGGACTGAAAGCCGCAGTGAACAAGCTTTGTGACGAAGCAGCGGCAGCCGTTCGATCGGGTAAAACAATTTTGGTACTGAGCGATCGCTTAGATACTTTTGGCAATGTCACGCAGTTGAGTGAGGATCAAAGTTACATTCCGCCGATGTTGGCAGTCGGAGCCGTTCACCATCATCTGATCCAAAAAGGTCTGCGGATGAAGGCTTCTCTGATTGTGGATACAGCACAAGCTTGGAGTACTCATCATTTCGCCTGCTTGATTGGCTATGGGGCAAGTGCGGTTTGTCCTTATCTAGCGCTAGAAACGGTGCGGCAATGGTGGGCAGACTCCAAAACTCAAAGCATGATGGAGCGCGGCAAGCTCAAAGCTGCAAGCTTAACAGCGGTGCAGGCGAACTATCGAAAAGCGATCGAAGATGGACTGCTCAAAATCCTCTCGAAGATGGGCATTTCATTGTTATCGAGCTATCAAGGGGCGCAGATTTTTGAAGCGATCGGGATCGGTGGCGATCTGCTCAATATCGGATTTTTTGGCACAGCCTCCCGCTTGGGTGGACTCACGATCGCCGAACTCGCCCAAGAAATTCTATCGTTCCATCGTCGTGCTTTCCCTGGATTGAACGCCAAAAAGCTGGAAAACTATGGCTTCGTGCAGTACCGTCCGGGTGGCGAGTATCACATGAACAGTCCAGAACTTGCCAAGCATCTCCACCAAGCGGTGAGAACCAATCGCTTTGATCACTACGATTTGTACCAAAAGCATTTGGCGAATCGTCCCCTCACCGCTTTACGAGATTTACTTGATTTCGAGAGCGATCGCGCTGCGATCTCAATCGATCAAGTTGAACCTGCAAGCGATATCGTGAAACGATTCTGTACAGGCGGAATGTCCTTAGGAGCATTGTCGCGAGAAGCGCATGAAGTGTTAGCGATCGCGATGAACCGAATCGGCGGCAAATCAAACTCTGGCGAAGGTGGCGAAGATCCGGTTCGCTACAAAGTTCTCAACGAAATCGAAAATGGTTCATCGCCGCTCCTGCCTCATCTCAAAGGACTGAAAACCGGCGACACTGCGAGTTCTGCAATTAAGCAAGTTGCCTCAGGGCGCTTTGGTGTCACGCCTGAATATCTAATGAGCGCGAAGCAAATCGAAATCAAGATGGCGCAAGGCGCAAAACCAGGCGAAGGCGGACAGTTGCCAGGACCCAAAGTGAGTCCTTATATTGCGCTGCTGCGTCGATCGAAGCCCGGAGTTACGCTAATCTCTCCACCGCCGCACCATGATATTTACTCGATCGAAGACCTTTCCCAACTCATTTTTGACCTGCACCAAATCAACCCTGTTGCTCAAGTCTCGGTGAAACTGGTTGCAGAAGTGGGAATTGGCACGATCGCGGCAGGGGTCGCCAAAGCCAACGCAGATGTAATTCAAATCTCTGGACACGATGGCGGTACAGGGGCTTCTCCGCTCAGTTCGATCAAACACGCGGGGAGTCCGTGGGAATTGGGCTTAACCGAAGTGCATCGCGTTCTAATGCAGAACCAACTGCGCGATCGCGTCATTCTCCGAGTAGATGGCGGCATCAAAGCCGGTTGGGATGTGGTGATGGCGGCATTAATGGGCGGTGAAGAATACGGATTTGGCTCGATCGCGATGATTGCCGAAGGTTGCATCATGGCGCGGATTTGTCACACCAATAACTGTCCGGTTGGAGTCGCAAGCCAAAAAGAAGAACTCCGCAAGCGCTTTCCCGGAACGCCTGATCATGTGGTTAACTTCTTCTTGTTTGTGGCGGAAGAAGTGCGATCGCTCCTAGCTCATCTCGGCTATAAATCGCTCAACGAAATCATTGGACGAGCAGATTTGCTGAAGATGCGCGAAGGAGTGACGTTAACCAAAACTCAAACGCTGAATCTCGATTGTTTAACTCAGCTACCGGATACTCGCAGCGATCGTACCTGGCTCAATCATGAAACAGTTCACAGTAATGGAGTGGTTCTAGAGGATCAAATCCTGAATGATGCGGATGTGCAAAATGCGATTCAGACTCAGGGAGACATTACGAAAACGCTTGATGTCATCAACACCGATCGCACGGTTGGAACTCGAATTTCGGGCGCGATCGCCAAACAATACGGCAACTCCGGGTTTGGTGGACAAGTTACCCTAAACTTTACCGGAAGTGTTGGTCAAAGCTTCGGAGCCTTCAATCTTCCTTGCATGACGCTCAACCTTGTTGGTGAAGCAAATGACTACGTAGGTAAAGGAATGCACGGCGGCGCAATTGCGATCAAGCCTCCTGCTGAAGCAAACTATGATCCCTCACTGAACGTGATCATCGGCAACACTTGCCTTTATGGTGCAACGGGCGGGCGGCTCTTTGCCAACGGACAAGCAGGTGAACGCTTTGCAGTCCGAAACTCACTCGCTGAAGCGGTTGTTGAAGGAGTTGGTGATCACTGTTGCGAATATATGACGGGCGGTGTTGTCGTCGTCCTCGGTCGCGCAGGTCGTAACGTTGGAGCAGGGATGACAGGTGGACTTGCCTACTTCTTAGATGAAGATGACAGCTTCCAAGCAAAAGTGAATGGTGAGATTGTCAAAGTTCAGCGAGTGACTGCCCCAGCGGGTGAACAGCAGTTGAGAGAACTGCTTGAATCGCACGTTGAGCATACCGATAGCCCGAAGGCAAAAGCGATTCTGGCGCACTGGTCGGAGTATTTGCCGAAGTTCTGGCAAGTTGTACCTCCGTCAGAAAAGGACACGCCCGAAGCGAATCCAGATGTCGAGAAAGTTGCAGTTTCGGCTTAGTCAATAGAGGAGCGATCGCACCTATCGATCGCTCCTTATTTTGATTTTGATCGCAACGCCGCCGATCGCATTCCAATCGCGATCGCACTCAGCGCCAATATACCGACAACTCCTGCCAATGGATTGCGATCGATTCCCGTCACCCAAGCGGGGACTTGATTCGAGACTTTCACAAGCTGACCCACATTCACCAAATAATAGCCCCAAACTAGTCCAGCATGAACCCCGATCGAGAGTCCTAATCGTCCCCGCGTTGCCCGCTTTGCCCAGACAAGAATTGCTCCCAAAATCACCAAAGCAAAAAATTGGAGACCAGTTTTATGTACAACCGCAAAAATTGAACTGCTAACGAGAAGCGAAACGTTTGGAGAATAACCGCGATCGAGTTCATCCAACAACCAACCGCGAAACAGCAATTCTTCTGCAAATCCAACGGCGATCGCCATCACTCCACCTTCTATCAAAATTCTCGGAAACGTACCTAAATCTGCTTGCCACTGTACCCAACCTAAAGCACCTTGCAGCGCGAACATAAGAAATAAACTTCCAAGTCCGATCGCCAATCCTTGAAGCAAGTTTCTGAAGAACGATCGCGGTTGTCTTAAGCCGTAGATCTTGAAAAGCGGTTCTCGATAAACAAATCGCCCCCAAAGTTTTACTAAAACAATGAACCCTATATACAAAATGATGTATGTCAGAATTCCTGCTAAATTTCGAGCCGCGTCCGTTCTTCCATAGAAAACACTGATTACCCATTCGATCGGAATCTTAACCGGAAGCCACAGCCCTAAAAGCATCAACAAAAATAGCCCAATCCGGATTGGAGTTGGGCGGCGAGAAATAGCGGCAAAATTGAGTTTCAAGCGGCGTTTTTGGGTTATTCGTCAGGCTCGATCGTACTTT
>DATJEM010000232.1:0-2234 GCA_035496615.1 Leptolyngbya sp. | reverse complement strand
TGATGCCTTTGGGATTGAGTTGTTGGAGTTGTTCGACGCTGGTGCGATACGATAGCACCTCGGAATAAACCTGAGTTTCGCGGATACGACGGGCGATCAGTTCTGAATACTGCGAACCAAAATCGAGAATGACAATCATCTGACGATCGAGCGCATCAATTCCCTGCGAAGGAGATGCAGTCATAGCATCCATGACGGACGGTTCAATGGGTGGTGTCACGGGAGGTTCCTGATGAAATGGAATGAATTAAACCGGGAATAAACGGGCGTTTTGAACAACGGTAAAAAATCGGATCGTTTTTAGATATTCTGGCTATTCTAATCACATTAGCAAACCGACTCAAGCAATTCGACAGCTTTTTTGCTTTTCACAAGAATCTGGCGGGCACGATCGAACAAAATCGTTCCAACCTCGACGGTCACTTCGCTATGGGTGTGGATGTAAGCCTGGGCACGATCGTCGATCGCTTGAACAATAGAATCATAAACCTCGATCTCTGCTCCCAAATTTCTTAAGATCTTCAGTCCGTCTTCAGCGGTGGCGCTCGCAAAAATCGCTTGCAAATCGGGGGTCAAAATTCCTAGTTTAGCGGCGTGAGCCGTGAGAATTTCCTGTCGAGCATCGGCAACATGATGATGAGTGTGAAAGATGCCGCCTGCAAGTTTGAGCAATTTACCGTGGTAGCCAAATAAAAGAATCGATTTAACCTGCTGCATTCCAGCTTCAACCAGTAGGGAACCAATCCAGTTCGCAGTTTTGAGCGTACGATCGCGCTCAATCCCCAGCTTCGCCGCCAGATCTAACCCATTCTCACCAATGCAGAATACGAGTGTGTCAAATTTTACCGCTTTTTGCTGAAGCTCCGATCGAAATAGTTCAAGCTGATCGGGTGCGCTTAAAGGTTGAGCGATGCCAGAGGTGCCTAGCAGAGATAGACCTTCAACCACTCCAAACGCTTCATTGGAAGTGCGTTTTGCAAGCTGCCGTCCTTCCGGCAAAATTAATGTAATCTGCAAAGCTTCACCCGGCTCGATCAATCGCTCCAAATTCGCGAGAAGTAGCTGTCGAGCATAGGCGTAGATGGCATCTTGCTGCTCGGCTTTTTGCCCAATTCCTTCACCTCCGACGATCGTGATTCCTGCACCTGCACTCAGATCAACTTTTGCCCAGATTGGTGTATTTCGAGTCAGATCGAGGTTGTCGCCTGGATCACTCCGGGTAATGGCAAGCGCAGAAGTTTGAGACAGTTTCGCAACTTGTTCAATTGCAATTTTCACTCGCTGATCGGGATGGATTAAATCGAGTTCAACCGCGGCGATCGGGGTGTGAGTTCTCAAGCGCTGAAGGGCTGCGATCGCCGCAGCGCAAGCAAATACAGGCAAAGTATAACCGGATTTCATAAGCCATCAAGAGCCTGATATTTATTCTTTTAGATCAACTTATTTAAAAATTGATACTTCGTTACCTTATTGTGCAATCGAGACGGTGGAATTGAAAAATTTTCCTGACGACTAGTAGGCTTAAGGACAGGATAAGAACAGATTAAAACATTTATTTTATTCCCACATCTGTGTCGCCAACTGTACTCAATATCGGAAGATAAACCCATAATTTACATGAGACTAACCCGACGAAACTCAATCGAAATTTTGCTGCTGTTGCTATGTAGCGACCTTTTCATTATTGCGATTCATGTGGCGATTCGCCTCTTCTCAATTCCAAGCGGTGGGTATTGGTCGATCGGAGAGGAGCGAAGCTTAGGTGAAACCTTTCAACACATCAAAGAACTCTGGTTAGTGTTCAGCTTTGTAGCGTTGATTAGAATTCGAGGCGACTGGTCTTACCTATCAATGTTTCTGCTATTTTCTTACATCCTGATCGATGATATGTTTCAGGTGCATGAGAAAGCAGGTTTCAAGCTTGCCACAGCATTGAATTTTCAACCGATGTTGGGGTTGAGAGCCGAAGATTTCGGTGAATTGCTGGTGAGCGCGATCGCAGGAGCAGGACTTGCCCTGATCATTGGCTATTCATACTGGCGGGGCAACGCAACCTTTCGGCACGTCTGTCAGCGCGTGGGCATACTGTTTGGCGGACTCGTATTCTGCGGGATTGGACTAGATACGGTGCATGCGATCGTGGACAAAATTGAGGGAATATCACAGGTGATGGAAACCCTCGAAGACGGTGGAGAGTTGTTGGTTACGAGTGCGTTGTGTTGGTATGGCGTTTC
>DATJEM010000231.1:0-3963 GCA_035496615.1 Leptolyngbya sp. | reverse complement strand
GATCGCATTGCGGTTCTGATCTCCTCAGCCTGCGATCGCGTTTCTACTAAAGCGAATACCGTTGAACCTGAGCCAGACATGAGTGTGCCAAGGGAATTGAGTTGGGCAAATCGATCGCGCAATTGCTGAACTTTCTCAAATTCTGGCAAAACAACTCGTTCTAAATCATTGAATAAATGCTGCCCAATTTGTTTGAAATCATGGTGTGCGATCGCGGTTAAAATTCCTCGCGATCGTGCTTTTTTCGCCTCGATTTCTGGCTGCGATTTGGGATAAGTTTCGCCAAATTTCTGCCGATAAGTTTGATAAGCCCACGGCGTTGAAACAGGCAAATCTCGATATTTCGCTAACACTACGAAGAGGCGATCCAAACTGGTTAAAGGGGCGAGTTTTTCACCCCGCCCAGTGGCGATCGCCGTTCCCCCCGAAATACAAAACGGCACATCTGATCCGAGCTTTGCGCCCAAATCTTGTAGTTCTGATTGCGTCAATCCCAAATTCCACATCAAATCCATTCCCACCAAAACGGCAGCAGCATTACTCGATCCTCCCGCCAGTCCGGCGCCCATCGGAATGCGTTTTTGCAAATCAATCTCTACCCCCCCAAACGTTGCATACACTTCAGGGAATTCGTGCATCATCAATTCTGCGGCACGATACGCTAAGTTCGTTTGATCGAGAGGAACCGCAGGATGATCACAGGAGAGTCGGACACCATCAACGCTGCGCGATCGTACCGTCACCAAATCTGCAAGTTCAATACTCTGCAACACCATCACCAATTCGTGAAAACCATCGGCACGATCGCCGACGATTTGCAGATAGAGATTGATTTTGGCAGGAGCTATTAAAGAATACGATCGCATAAGTTCGCCTATTTCCAACCTACCTATTTCCAACCTAGTTTCATTATTGGGACTACCGGGACGCTTTCAGCAATAAATTTTTGCAACATTCCTCAGTAATCCTACGTCGAAAAATTGAAGCAGCAATCAACCCAACCTCAAGCAGCCTGGCTGAATTTACACCTCCAACCCCAATGAAGACGACAGTACTCAAGAAAATTCTCAGCTTGATCGGATTGGCAATCGTGACGTTGATGGTCGCGGTGACATCGGGATACGCACAAAACCTACCGCTGGTCGGGCTGCTGTTTGACGGGCGTAGCCGAGGCGACTCGCGCCAGACTATGGTTTCTTTAGTTGGCATTCAGTTTACGGGGGAATGTCCAGGAGAGCAGTCGGCATCAGCAAAAGCGCGATTTTTTTCCAAATCTACTCGCCCTGCGCCAGAACTACGAGCGATCGTCAAAAATGTAACGTTTGGATTTGCAGGCGACCAGAAACCTTATACCGATCGCGAATACTTTAGCGGTGATGTGTCCGAGCCGTTCGTGATTCGATTTGGCGATCGACATCAAGGCAGATTCCTCGCCGTTCAGCCCGGTGAAAATCAGTTTGAGTACGAAATCAAGCGCGGACAGCAATCGATCGAGTCGGGTCAATTTGCGGCAACGTTTGTAGAACGAACGATCGAACAAGAACGCAATACAAGTTTAGTCCGACGGGAAACCAAAACCTGCCAAGAATACGAACACAAACGATGTGTCAAAGAAGTTATTCGAGAATATTACGATCGAGTGTGTCAGTCCTAGCTCGGTTCTCTCCCCAAGATGTCTGGAGTATAAAGATTTACCTGCATTCCGTCCTAACGCTTCTAAACTGGAACAGTACGAAGTTAAAGCTTCGCTGCTGCTGATTGCTGGTTACGAAATGAGCTTACCTGCAAATTCTTCACAGAATCCGATCAATAATTTAGGGCAGTCCGATCGCCTGCTGCACGATCGATACGCGATCGAGCGGCTCCTCGGTCGGGGAGGCTTTGGCGTGACCTATCTGGCGCGCGATGCTCGGCTGCCGGGATATCCTCGCTGTGTGATCAAACAGCTTTGTCCCAAAGTTCAGCATCCGTCTGCTTTGAAGAAAGCACGACAGCGGTTTGAGCAGGAGGCGAAAACCCTTGCCCGATTGGGGAGCCATTCCCAAATTCCGCAACTGCTCGACTACTTTGAGATTGAAGGGGAGTTCTATCTGGCTCAAGAATTTGTGCGAGGGCGAACGCTTGCCCAAGCGGTACAAAAATCTGGCGTATGGTCAGAAGCCACCGTTAAGCAGTTTCTCAAAGAATTCCTGCCGCTGTTGCAGTACGTTCACGATCAGCGAGTCATTCATCGAGATATCAAGCCTTCTAACATCGTCCGCTGTCGAGAAGATGGACGATGGGTGCTGATCGATTTTGGCGCAGTGAAAGAACGCCTGACGGGATGCGAACCCTCTCGATCGCTGGCAACGCACTTTATCGGCACGATCGGATTTGCACCTCCAGAACAAATTGCCATGCGTCCGGTCTATAGCAGCGACATTTATGCTTTGGGAGTCACTTGCTTGTATCTATTGTCGGGGCGAGTTCCGAAAGAGCAGGACTATGATCCGCACACGGGTGAACTAGATTGGCGAAACCTAGTGCGAGTCAGCGAGTATTTTGATCGCGTTCTCGATAAGATGCTGAAATCTTCGACCGACGATCGCTTTAATGCTGCCGATGATGTGTTGAGAGTGCTGGAGCTTGAAGCGCATTTAGACACCCTGCGTCCCTGTCTGAGCCATTATCCGATGTCGCAAACTGAGAATGCACCCGCGAACGATGAATTTATTTCGCCCTTCGTCAGAACTGCAATGGCAATCCGAGCCTGGCAAGCTCGACTCGCAACCCGACAAGCTAGAGAAGATCGATCCCAGCAAGATCAATCCCAATAAGGTCAATCACAGTAAAGGGTTTCGCGGGTTTTGCGTCCCGTCGTTGGGTTTGTGCCTTTTGCGGTTTGACACAGCATTTTTTGAATATCCGATCGCAGTGCCACATCGGTAAAATCGGCTCCATCGATCGTCGCTCCATCAAACTTCGCATTTGCCACAAATGCGCCTTCTAGATTAGCATTGGTCAAATTAGCACGAGCCAACCGCGCCGCATCTAGAGTGCTGTATCTCAGATCTGCACCTTCCAAATTCGCGCGCTCTAAATTGGTTGCGAAAAACCGAACTTCCTGTAAATTTGTGTGGCTCAAATTGGCATCGCGCATATTCGCTTTCGTGAACTCTGAATCAGTCAGATCACGACCCGAAAAATCCACACCAATCAGCGACTCTCGGTTATAGTCCAGCGCCAAAACGGGAGATGCAAAGAAACTAAACGCCGCAAATAGAACGACGATCGAACAAACAAAGGTTTTTAAGCGATCGGACTTTTTAGCACTCATCAGAAAATTGGGGAACGTTGAAAGAGAAATTGCTAGCTTGATCGTACCTGAATTCGTGAACTTGCCATCGACCTCGAAGATTGGAACATTAGGCGAAACATTTGTCGCCGATTGGTTGGAAGCTCAAGGCGCGATCGTTCTCGCCCGCCAGTGGACTTGTCGATCGGGTGAACTAGATTTGGTAATCAAAACGGTAGACTCAAACGCGGAGCGCGGTGCGCCCAGCATCATTGCCTTCGTCGAAGTCAAAACCCGCAGTCGAGGAAACTGGGACAACGATGGCGCTCTTGCCATCACATCAACCAAACAAAGAAAGATTCTCACTGCCGCCCAGCTATTTTTATTAGAACATCCAGATCTCGCAGACTTGCCTTGTCGATTTGATGTGGCGCTCGTTCGGACACAAAAAAGGGGAAATCAGCCTACGGCGACTTCCCCCCACCTCACCAAAAATCAATTTACGCTGCAACGCTATATCCAAAATGCGTTCGATTAAGCCAGCGTTTCGGGACAGTAGCCCAACCCTTGCACAAACTGTTTGCGAAACTCCTCGATCTCTTCGCGATCGGGGCTTCCGTGTGAAACAACTGCCACTTGATAGCGCTGCATCACATCGATCGGCGACTGTCCAGTTTCGAGACCCCACA
>DATJEM010000230.1:0-10612 GCA_035496615.1 Leptolyngbya sp. | reverse complement strand
TAATCGCAGGACCTAAATCGCCAGCGCCGTAAGCTAACTTGGTACTCAGACTTAATTTCTCAGACAAAAACGATCGATCGTCAGCAGAATTATTCATAACAAAGTCGCAGAATCCGGGATAACAGTTGTATTATTTTCTTCGTCTTCGCCTGCAATGGCGCAGCTTGCAGAAAAACTTATCTTTAGTTGACTCCACTATGCCGGATTCCACTCAGTCCGATCTTCATGTCAGTTGGTCAGATTACCATCGCTCGATCGAAAAGCTCGCCGCCCAGATTTACCGCTCCGACTGGCAGTTCGATCAAATCGTGTGTTTGGCAAAGGGCGGTTTACGAGTGGGCGATGTGCTTGCCCGAATCTTTGATGCGCCGTTAGCGATTTTATCCACTTCTTCCTATCGCGGAACCAGCCAGTCGAGAAGCTCTCTCGTATTTTCCAAAGATCTTACGATGACTTCGCTCGGCTTAGGGAGTCATGTTTTGCTAGTCGATGATTTAGTTGATTCTGGTGTGACTCTGCAAAAAGCGATTCCGTGGCTCGATCGACACTACGGCTTTTATATCGAAGAAGTTCGCACCGCTGTCCTTTGGTACAAAGCCTGTTCGGTGATCAAACCGGATTATTATGTGGATTACTTAGAACACAATCCGTGGATTCATCAACCGTTTGAGAAATATGAAAGGATGGAGCCGATCGACTTGCTGAACCTCGAAGAGTGAACACAAAAAACGGGTTGACTGTGAGAAGTCAACCCGTCAGCTTGGGAACGCGCAGAGAAACTATTTTTGGACAACCAATTTCACATTGGCGTTGTTCAAGCCAGGGCGCTTGACTTCAGCAAGGGTTTTGTTCACCGCATACTTTTGGTTGATCGAGTTGATCAGTTCGGTTTGGTTGTGTTTTTTCGCCACACCCCAAAGGTCAGCAATCAAGTCGAACGAACCGTCAGCGTTGCGCGACCAGCCCAAATCATATTCGCCATCGAGAATTGCCACGATGTCAGAACGAACGCGCTGACCGTTGTAGCCGCGAACATCAGCTTCGGTTTTGACCGAAATTCCTAAATCGCGCAATGAAGACTTGAGGATTTCAGCGTCGGTGATTTTGGTGCGAAGAGTGCTAAAGTGAGACATTTAGGGTTTCCTCCGTGGAAATAATTGAAAACAACGACAACGTTTAGGTTTCAAACATTTTGAGGCTCGTCTACTGATGTACGCGATCGCTCAAAACGGGTGTTCATACTGCTGGCATTTGCCAGCCTTCCATCCTGTTGGGAAGACAGGAGAAAGCCTGTTAGAACTCAAGTCGCTGATATTCAGCAACTGAGGACGCAGCAGGTCGCGCGCGCTGCCTAGCCCAATCCCGAAGGGCTGTTACCTGCTCGGTCATAGTCTTGGACAATGGCATCGTTGCTCTTGATGCTGCAATAATGTCCAACTGGGTAAACTCTCGGTCTTGAGCAAATGCCTCATACATCGCAGCAACTAAGGCTTGCTCAACTTCTGCTCCCGAAAAGCCATCGCAGACGTTTGCGAGTTGATCGAGATCGAAGCGATCGATCTCTCTGCGGCGTTTCGTGAGGTGAATTCTGAAAATCTCTTTGCGCTCTTCGGCAGTTGGTAGGTCAACGAAGAAGATCTCGTCGAACCGACCTTTTCTCAGAAACTCTCCGGGGAGTCGCTCCACTCGGTTCGCAGTCGCCATCACAAACACTGGAGAAGTTTTCTCTTGCATCCAGGTGAGGAACGAACCGAAAATCCGGCTTGAGGTGCCGCCATCTGAATCAGCCGATCCCGTCGTTCCAGCAAATGCTTTGTCCATTTCATCAATGAACAGAATCGCGGGTGAAATCGATTCCGCAGTTTTCAAAGCATTGCGAAGATTGGCTTCTGAGCGCCCCACCATTGAGCCGTCATAAACCCGACCCATATCTAAGCGCAGGAGAGGCAGCCCCCACAAGCGCGAAGTGGTTTTTGCAATCAGCGACTTTCCGCAGCCTGGAACACCTAAGATCAGCATTCCTTTTGGTTGGGGCAGTCCGTATTCTCTCGCCCGCTCTGTGAAGGCGTTCGATCGCTGCTTTAACCAATGCTTCAATTCTTCGAGTCCACCGACTGAATCGATCGTTTCATCTTCTTCGATGTACTCTAGGATGCCGTTGCGACGAATCAGTTGCTTCTTCTCAGAGAGAACGATGTTAACTTCTTCCTCGGTTAAGCGTCCAGCGGTGACTTGAGCTTTGCGATAGACTTTTTCTGCCTCATCGCGCGTCAGACCCAACGCAGCTTTCAACAGCTTTTCTCGCGTCTCGGTCGTGATCCGGCGAGTCCGAACTTGATCCAACTGAGTGGTAAGAACTTGATTCAACTCGGTCATCGTTGGCATAGGGAAATCTACCAAGACGACTTCTTTTTCTAATTCGATCGGGATGCTCTGTACGGGAGACATCAGCACGATCGCTTTTTGAGTCCCTTTGAAACTAGCGATCGCGTCACGCAACCACCGAGTCACCGCCGGAGAATCAATGAACGGGTGCAAATCTTTGAAGACAAAGATACCGGGTTCGCGCTGTCGCATCACCCACTCGATCGCAGCCTCTGGGGAAACGGTGTTGTGCTGAGTCACGCTTCGGGGCTGACCGTACTCCACAATTCCATGAGTGACTGTCCACAAGTACAACCGCTTGGGGGGTTTCGTTTGAGCAAGAATTGAAAGTGCTTGCTCTGCCCGCTCTTCTTCCGAAGTTACAAGATAAATTAAAGGATATTGAGCCTGTAATAGAATATTTAGCTCTTCTTGCATAGCCACGACCCATTAACAACGGTGCAGATGTGTGAAGCAAACTTTCAGGCTGTGAACATCGTTAGGATTGGACTCCTAGCAAGGAACAACCACCTTCTCTTCATTTGAAGACCCGATCGATACAGTCGATAGCTCATCTTGAAGAACTGCGTTGGAGTGACCCCCCAAAGGAGTCAATTCGCCGTTCCGAATCACAACCGGAGTGGTACAACTGGGACAGTCATAGATCCGATGTGTTTGCCCATGAGCTTCGTCAGTCTGCTCAACTACCTCCGGATATGTGAGGTAAAAGCTGAGCGCCCTCTCTGCGAGGATAGACATTGCCTCTGAACTCATCGCAGCTTGGATTTTTAGCTGTCGGTGAAGTTCGGGCGGAAGATACAACGTAACTTTCTGCTTGTCTTGCATAGAACTTTCAGTCGTTTTACCCGGGTATGCAAATACAATATCTGGCAGATTCTATGCTGTCAAGACGGTAAGCCGCTATGACGGCAATATTGTTACAATCCTTTACATTATGAAGCGTGGTTTAGTCTGGATGCTGGTTGGAATCCTTGGGCTGACAGGGTGTGAACCTCTGTTCCAGAATCGTGCGGAACCATTGCAGGCAAAGCTTCCTGACCGATGGCAAACGTATCGAAATGCTCGGTTTGAGTTTGAGTTTTTGTATCCAGAGGGATGGGTCGATTCGATTTTGCCGGAAAACCGAGATGGCGTTGCGTTTAGCGATCCGAAGAATCCGGGAGTGGAGATTCGCAGTTGGGCGGAGTTTGTGCGATCGACTCCTGCCAAAACTCCAAGACCTGCGCCAAACTTCACCACTGAGCAAGGTTTGCCGGGTCGATTGGATGTCAAGGTGGAGCCTCAGATCAGCACGATCGCGCTGACCCTCTATCAAAACAATGTGGAGTACAACTGGCGCGGAACTGCTCCTAGCGGGGAGTTTGGCAACTATTACCGCTTTTTCTCATTTATCGCGAGTCGATATCGCGTGGCTAAATAGTTCAACGGCATCACTTTATCGCTTGACAGTCCCCGCTGATTGATTGAATAACAAATCCCGCGATTGTTCAGAGCTGATTTGATCGGCTTTGAATGCTTCTGCTTTTTCGTAAGCTCGAATGGTTGCTGGACGTGCTTTGATCGCCTCAAACCAACGGTGTAAGTTTGGGAACTCTTCCAGCTTTTGTCCTTGTCGCTCATACGGGACAATCCAGGGATAGCTGGCGATATCTGCGATCGAATACTCACCCGCTAGAAATTCTCGATCGTTCAGTCGCTGGTTTAGCACTGCATATAAGCGTCCGGTTTCATTCACGTAGCGATCGATCGCATAAGGAATCTTCTCTGGTGCGTACTGGCTGAAGTGGTGGTTTTGTCCTGCCATTGGACCTAATCCGCCCATCTGCCAAAACAGCCATTGCAACACTTCGGTTCGACCGCGCAAATCCGAGGGCATTAATTTCTCAGTCTTTTCTGCCAGATATAACAAGATTGCACCAGATTCAAACACAGAGATAGGTTCGCCGCCGCCAGTTGGCTCTCGATCGACGATCGCAGGAATCCGATTGTTTGGCGCAACCTTGAGGAAGTCGGGTTGAAACTGTTCTCCTTTGCCAATGTTGATCGGCACGATGTTGTAGGGTAGTTCGACTTCCTCCAAAAACATCGTGATCTTATGTCCGTTGGGGGTTGTCCAGTAATACAAATCGAGCATGATGACTCCTAAACAATTCATTTGCTTTTAAATTCTAGAGACTTTCCCCAATTCGCGATCGCATTTGTAGCTTTGAGTCAAATCCGGCAGAATGGAAGGATGAATCAAGTGGATTATCTGCGAATTAGTTTGATCGATCGCTGTAATTTTCGGTGTCAGTACTGTATGCCGGAAGGGAGTGATCTCGAATATGTGTTACAGCAAAATCTTCTCACTCAAGCAGAATTGATCGCGCTGCTGAAAGAGGTTTTTATTCCGGTTGGCTTTACGCGCTTTCGGCTTACCGGGGGAGAACCGCTGATTCGTCCGGGAGTTGTAGAGATTGTCCGCACGATCGCGCAGTTTCCCGAAACGCAAGACCTATCGATGACGACGAATGCCTTCTTGCTGGATTCATTGGCGCAAGATCTTTATGATGCGGGCTTACGGCGAATTAACATTAGCCTTGATTCATTAGAGTCTGAAACATTCGATCGGATTATTGGCAATCGGGGTCGTTCAAGGTGGGAACAAGTTTGGAATGGGATTCAAACCGCGCATCGAATTGGATTTGATCCCTTAAAGTTAAACGTCGTTGTGATTCCTGGCGTAAATGATCACGAAGTATTAGAACTAGCGGCATTGAGTCTCGATCGAGAATGGCACGTCCGATTCATTGAGTTCATGCCGATCGGAAACGGTGATCTCTTCAATGAACAAGGCTGGATTAGTTCTGAAACGATTCGTCAACAGATTCGAGAACGTTGGGGACTCACGGAAGCAAAGGTACGAGGAAATGGTCCTGCGGATGTCTTTAAGATTCCAGGTGCAAAAGGAACGTTAGGATTTATCAGCCAGATGTCAGAATGTTTCTGCGATCGCTGCAATCGAATGCGCTTATCTGCGGATGGATGGCTGCGTCCTTGTCTGCTGAATGAGATTGGGCAGATTGATCTAAGAACACAGCTACGATCGGGCGTTTCTACGCGAGAACTTCGGGATCAAGTCGGCGAACTTTTAGGATTGAAGCCTGAGATTAACTACAAACAGCGCGAATCAGGAACGACTGGTCAATATAGCCGCACGATGTCGCAGATTGGTGGCTAGTTTAGTCGGTTGAGTCAATTCATTCTGAATGCGATGCACCCTGTTCTCGGAAGTTGAGACGGAAACAAAGTGCATCGCTATTGAAACTAAGCGATTCCCATCCCGCCCGTTACACCGTAGACTTCTCCGGTAATGTAGCTGGCTTCTTGTGACGCTAAGAGAACGTAGACAGGCGCGATCTCAACCGGTTGTCCGGGTCGGCTGAGTGGGACTTTAGTACCGAACTTTGCAACCTGCTCTTGAGTCTGACCACCGCTTGGTTGTAGCGGTGTCCAGAAGGGACCTGGGGCGACTGCGTTGACACGCACCCCTTTTTCAATCATCTGTTTGGAAGTGGACTTTGTAAATGAAACGATCGCGGATTTTGTCATTGCATAATCGACCAGTCCCGCTGAAGGTTCAAACCCTTGAATCGATGTCGTGTTGACGATCGCTGATCCTGGTTTCAGATGCGGCGCTGCGGCTTTCGTAATCCAGAACATTGCATAGATATTCGTCTTGAATACGTTGTCAAACTCCTCGGTGCTGATGTCATCAAGCGAGGGGATCATCTTTTGCGCGCCCGCATTGTTGACTAGGATATCCAAGCCGCCTAAACCTTCTACGGCATCCTTCACCAATTTTTGGCAGAATTGCTCATCGGTAATGTCGCCCGGAAGTGCAACGGCTTTGCTTCCAGATTTTTGGATCAAGTCAATGACTTCTTTGGCATCGGCTTCCTCAGTGGGAAGGTAGGAGATGGCAACATCTGCGCCTTCGCGAGCATACGCGATCGCTACAGCCCGTCCAATTCCAGAATCTCCTCCAGTAATCAATGCTTTTCGACCCGTGAGTTTGCCACAGCCGACATAGCTCTTTTCACCGTGGTCTGGCTGAGGTTCCATTTTCTTTGCAAGACCTGGAACGGGTTGCGGTTGCTTGGGAAAGGGCGGTTCTGGGTATTGATGACGGGGATCTTGCATCTTTAATCGATCGTCTGTCATAGGTAGCTCCATGCTGTGTGATGTATTTGGCTACTCAGTTATAGAACCGCTTTAATCTTGTATCCACTCGCTTTGGGTAGAGTAGATCCGTAGATAAATTTGTTTCAAATCAGCCTGTAGGAGTGAATTTTGGTTGCGCTCAACTGATGACTCTTTCTTTAGAAGGTGCAAATTCTTAGAGTTGAAGTGCGATTTCTGAGAGTTGAAACCCGATCGCTAAGGTTTGAAACATAATCTCTTAGATCTGAAGCGCGATCGCTTAGATTCAGAGTGCGATCGCTAAAGTTTGAAGCGCGAATTTTTAGATCTGAAGCGCGAATTTTTAGATCTGAAGCACGATCGCTTAGATTCATTTAACTGGGTGTCGAGAGCAGATCGTATAGCAGGGCGATCGCAGCATTATCAAGCCCTCCTTTTCCTTGAGCAATCAGGGAATCCATCAGAACGGTAACTTGACTACTTCCGAGCAAAGGGACTCCCACCTCTCGCCCCGTCTGCAATACGATATTCATATCCTTACGATGCAGATCGAGCTTAAATCCGGGCTGAAAGCTTTCGTCTAAAATTCGCTGTCCGTGGACTTCTAACACCCGACTTTGAGCAAATCCACCCAGTAGAGCCTCTCGCACTTTTGCCGGGTCAACTCCCGACTTTTTCGCCAGCGTTAATGCTTCTGCAACCGCTTGAACCGTGAGCGAAACAACGATTTGATTGCAAGCTTTTGTCACCTGCCCTGCCCCTGCTTCGCCAATGTAAACAATGTTCTTCCCCATTGTTTGCAGGACGGGTAAGGCTCGATCGAACGCCGCTTTTTCGCCTCCAACCATAATCGAAAGCGTTCCCTGCTGTGCTCCAATATCGCCGCCAGACACCGGAGCATCCAGCGATTGAATACCGTGTGCCTGAAGCTCTGTATAAATCTTCCGAGCGGTCATCGGCGCGATCGTAGACATATCAATCAGCAGCATTCCCGATCGTGATCCCGCCAAAACTCCATCGTTTCCCAATACAACAGCCTCCACATCCGGCGAATCGGGCAAACAAGTGATCACAATATCGGACTGTTCAGCCACTTGTTTCGATGAGGTTGCGGCAGTTGCGCCTTTGGTTGCGAGATCTTCGATCGGCTGCCGCGATCGATTAAACACCGTCACCGAATATCCAGCTTTCAGCAAGTTTTGCACCATTGGCTTTCCCATGATGCCGAGTCCGATAAATCCGATGCGTTCCATGTGTTTAAATATGTTGATTCAAGCGTTGATAAACGATCGCTAATGCAGTTTCATCTCCGACGTTTCCAGGAAATAGCACAACGGGCAGATTGGGGAACTGCGGATGATCTTCGGCAGTTTTCACCATCGAAACGCCTGCGAGAACTTGCCCCAAAAGTCGCGCCGTTCTCAGCGCCAATCCTTTGCTCAACGTATCGTTTGACGTAATCCCACCTTTGCTAATCAAGAAGCCAATATCGATCGGCAGATTTTGCAAAATATCCATCAGCAATGTTGAAACCGATTCACCAAAATTTAAGCGAGTTTGGGCATCTTCAAACGTCAACTCTTGCCGACTGGTAAAGATAACGGGAGTCTGTCCTGCGGTGTGAATGGCGTTGATCTTGTCGATCGCATCTCCAAGTAAAACATCGTGCGCTTGATCCGATCCGACAAGCTGCCCCACTTCGATTTCAACGCCTACCGTTCCCGAAGCTTCAAGTAATTTCTCCAACCGTTCCGTTGTTTTCTTCACATGAGAACCCACGATCACCGCTCCTGGCTTACCTTCGCGCACATATCGCGCCATGTCTGCTTGTGCAATCGGTTGTGTTCCCAAATTTGCCAACGATGTCAATAGACTTGCGGCACTGCGAAACAAAAAGCGTTTTCCTTCAGATGCCACGCTCAGTACATCTGAGGCAAATCGATCCATGTCTACCTGTGTTTCTGCATCTACGACGCAGCATTGATTATCGTGTAACTTTTCTAATCTCGATCGAATCCCCGATCGCAGATCCGCCAGCAAAAATCGCTCAACTCGATCGGCATGAATTCGACCGCTTGTTTTTTCTTCCACATAATCCGGCAAATAACTATGCTGATAGCCAAACACCGAATCTTTAGCAAACTCAGTTTGATGCACTGGAGTATCAACGCCATTTACTTTCAGGTAATGCACACTCTCGCGAGTCGTTCGTCCGCCTTCAAAGAACGCTGGAACCAAAAAATGAGCATCGAATGAACCCAGTTCCTCCGCGATCGCATCCGTTTCGATCGGATAATGTCCCCGCAGCGTCGAATCCGAACGACTTACCACCAAAAAGTCTTGAAGCGATTCGAGGGCGATCGCGCTTTTCAAATTGCGACACACCTCTTGAGTTACCGCTTTTGCTGCTTCGGGAGTCAGCGATCGAGTATTGGTCAAAACAAAGAAGATCGGAGCCGCATCGCGCAATCCCACCCGCAGCGTTTCCACATCCCACTGCATCAGAAGTAAGCAGCTATGCACCGTTTGCGATCCCGTTGGATCATCATCTAAAACAATGATTTTCGGCTGCATATCCCGACTCCTAAACGGTGTACATCGCCTAATCTACCAGGAAAAGGACATCAAGCTTGAACACCGCCCATTCAACGATCGAATGCCTAAACCTCTAAGTCGAAATTGTTGCAGGCTCGGACTTGATCGCGGGTGCAAAATGTTCATCAATTAAGCTCCCGACATCTTTCGGATCAAGCTTGGTGTAGCGATTCTTTCCGGGCATAAACACCACTGGAACCTTGCCACACGCTTTCATACAGCCTGTTGGTTTTAGCGTCACTTGATCATCGAGTCCGCGATCGCGCAGTTCGGTTTCGATCGCCCGACACATCGCTTTGCCGCCGCGCTTCATGCAGCTTGATTTTTGACAGACTAAAATCGCATCTTTGCCTGGTTTTGTGGCAGGTTTAGTCGGCTCGATCGAAGCGGGTCGAACCCATTGGGCTTTATATTTTGTCGTTTTGGTTTTGCGATCGAACTTCTGCCAACCGCCGACCTGAATTTGATCTCCAGGAAATAGCGTTTGCCCTAAGCTGACTCTCGCTGTCTTCGTCATTTTGATGGAAAAGTCGCCGTCTGACGTTGCAATCAGCAGGCGTTTGATTTTGTATCCATCTTTGAAGACGTAGCCGAGAAACTTGCCGGAAAAGCGAAATTCAGCGGGTTGGCGATCGTGCGACATAGTTAAAGTTAAAATTGCAGCTTAGTTATTGACAAAGATATTCAATAGCTCTTGATATCTAACATACTTGAACTTGCTGCTTTTTGCAAATTGTTCTCATTAGAATTCGCCCCTCCAAGCAAAAAGCTCTTCGATTTTGCACAAGTCGAAGAGCTAACGTCCCACAAACCTCAGTGCAGCTAAACTCGAATTTCTGAAGCGGCTTTACCTGGCTCCAACGGCAAAAACAGCGTAAACACTTCTCCTTGTTCAGGGCGTTCTCGCACAATCAACTTACCGCCCAATGCGTGAAAAATATTCTTGGTCACGTTCAAATTTAAGCTGAGGCTGCCCGTTTCAGGCTGAAACATCAACACCTGCCCCAACGACTTCAACAGCGGCATTCGGTGGTGATGGGTGTGTTCTAAATACTCCTCTTTCTGTGCCTGCGGCTGAAGCTGCAATTTCAACTGATGCCCCGCCAACGACACCTCGACCTGTATCGAACCCCCTGCGGGCAAACTCCGCGCCGATCGCTCAATCAAACTGGTCAACGCCTGATCCAACATACCGGGATCACTCATTACCAACGGAATCTGCTGCGGCAAAATCACATCCAGTGTCAGATTGCGCTGATTCGCTTGTTTTTGCCAACGGGGGATACTTTGCTCCAAAACTTCTTCGAGCGAAGTTCTTGCTAGAGAAGCAACTTTCGTGGCTGAAGTTTCGATCTCAACCGCTCGGAAAATCAAGCCAAATCGATCGATTTGCTCGCTACATTCGCGATCGATCACTTCCAATCGCTTTACCGCATCCGCTGGGAGATCG
>DATJEM010000229.1:0-3646 GCA_035496615.1 Leptolyngbya sp. | reverse complement strand
GTTCGCGAAGTAGTGACACACTCTTCTAAACGCCGTTCGCTCAACATGGGTAACAAATGTCTGGGCTAGCTGCGGAAATCGTCCGGATTCTCCAATGATTAGCCGCATAAAATTGAGGAATTGCGGCTCGTTCTCTCCGGTATCTAACATTCGATCGGCAAGCCTTCTAAGCACAAATTCGGGAGGCTTTTGCAGCAGTTGAGCATCCGCCTCACCAAACATAGATTGAAATTTTTGCTCAACGAGGCGCTGGATTAATGCTGTAAATAAGCTTTCTTTGTCTTGAAAATGACTATATACCGTAGCTTTTGAAACTTTCGCTGCGATCGCGACTCGATCCATGCTGGTTGCAGCGTAGCCATGTGTCAAAAATTCCTGCATTCCGCCTTCTAAGATCGCTTCGGTTTTTTCTGGGGAAAGCTGTCTCGCAGCGCGATCGGGTTTTGCCTGTGCCATTCTGTCGGATCTTGTTTTGGACTCAGTTGGCTATTTTAACTTGACATAACGATACTAATCGGTTTAGTTTTAATAGTGAACTGAACCGATTAGTATCGTTAGAGCCATTTTAGAGCCATTGGCGGTGACAATCATGCAGAACGCTTTAGAAAACGCCCTCAAAACGGATGTGATTATTGTCGGAGCGGGTCCTACTGGGCTTTCGCTGGCAGTGCAGTTGATGCGATACGGAATTGACTTCGTGATTTTTGACCAGAAAGCAGGAGTCACTGATCTGTCAAAAGCTTTGGTGGTTCATGCTCGGACAATGGAGATTTATGACCAGGCTGGACTGGCACAGAATGCGATCGCAGCGGGCGCGATCATGCAAAAAGTAGCCTTAATGCACAACGGTAAAATCAGCGCTCATCTCGATGTGTCAAGCTTCGGTGAACAACTTACCCCATTTCCATTTTTTCTCATCTTCGAGCAAAGCAAAAATGAGCAACTGCTTTACGAATCTCTGCAACACAGCGGCAAAGAGGTGCAGTGGCAGACGGGGCTAGAAAGCCTAGCGCAAGATGCCAACGGGGTGACAGCAGTTCTCAAAGACGCATTGGGCAAAACGCAAACGATCGCAGCACGGTATCTCGTTGGTTGCGATGGTGCAAGCAGTCCAACGCGGCATCTTCTGAATCTTCATTTTGGAGGCTCGACTGATCCGCGACTGTTTTACGTAGCGGATGTAGAGATGGAGTTTCAAGCGGAAGCAGCGACGTTTTATGTTTCATTTGGGCAGGACGCATTTGTGCTTTTGGTTCCCATGCAAGGTGAGAAGCGCTGGAGGTTGATTGGCAATCTGCCCGAATACGATGCTCAAGTCGATCGAGAAGTAAGCTTTGAGGAAGTCGAAGACAAAGTAAAGCAATTGGTGCAGCGATCGTTAGAGATTACAACTTTGCGCTGGTTTTCAACGTATAAGGTGCATACTCGTCACGCTGAAACTTTCGCCGCTGGCAGATGCTTTTTAGCCGGGGATGCTACTCATGTTCACACCCCTGCGGGCGGTCAGGGCATGAATACAGGAATTCAGGATGCTTACAATCTGGCGTGGAAACTTGCATTTGTAGTGAAAGGATATGTTGGGGATTCGCTGCTTGATAGTTATAGTGAAGAGCGTCTCGCGAATGCAAAACAGCTCTTACACACAACCGACCAGACTTTTGATCTGATGTCAGGCAGCCAGTGGTATATGCAGGTCTTCCGTGCGAATGTTTTGCCGAGTCTAGCTGGGTTCGTGACGAAGTTTAGCGCAGCAAAAGAGTTTCTCTTTCCCATCGTTTCTGAGATTGGCTTGAACTATCGCAATAGTTCTTTGAGCCAGCATCAACACGATCGTGCATCTAAGGTCAAAGCGGGCGATCGAATGCCTTACTTTCTGGCGGACGGCGCAAACGTTTACGAAAAACTCCGCGATCCGAAGTTTCACTTACTGATTTTCTCAGATGGGCAACAAAGCTATGAAGGATTGAAACTGCAACTCGAAGCTGAATACGGCGATCTGATCGATTTTAATGTTATTCCGCTTTACCCTCACGTCGCTCAACTTTTCGGCATTGAGCAATCTTTCGAGGTGCTGCTAAGACCCGATAACTACATTGGATTGATCTCGACGGACGTTGCTTTAACTGATCTCAAGACCTACTTCAACAAGCTGATTGGACAAGCTTAATTATTCAGTTTTCTGCCTTTTCAGGAGCATATCAATCCTGCAAGCAGCTAAACTCGCTAAGACTTTGCTACTCCGATCGACCTCTCAAATTGATATATCTAAAGCCGTAACTGCATGACATTAGGGCGATCGGAGTGTTGCATGGGAACAGAAAGTCCTGAAGCGCAACTCGACAGCTTTCGCCGTTAGTTAGCGCTTCGTTGAACTAATTTACTGCGGAGTCGTTTGCAAATCAGGGCGCTCTTCAGGCACGATCGCGCCTTCAACAGGACAGACTTGTAAACAAATACCGCAATCGATACAGGTCGAAAAGTCAATCCAGTACCAATCAGTTCCTTTAGTATTTTTTCCAGGTCCTTCGTGAATGCAGGCAACGGGACAAGCATCGACGCAATCCGCGACTCCTTCACAGGTATTTGTAACGATCGTATGAGACACAGTGTTCTTCTCTCTCGGCGAATCTACATTAGCACTGTTCTATTGTCCTATATGTTTCTACCCTTTGGGATTTTGGCAAGCTGAAATGAACGATCGAAACAATCTTTGATGAGCAGGATCTTGCATTGATAGTTCTGGATGCCACTGAAGCGCGATCGCAAATCGATGCTGCAAATGTTCAATCGCTTCGATTACGCCATCGCTCGATCGCGCTGCCAGTCGCCAATCTGATCCCACTTCTGCAACGGATTGATGATGCCAAGAAACAATCTTCAGGTGCGTTTCTCCTAATAGCTGAAATAAGCGGCTTTCTGGCAAGATTTCAATATCATGCGGAATCGGGCGACGGGGATGATCCAATCGATGGTCGATCGCAGTTCCATACACATCAGGGACGTGCTGAATCAGCCTTGCCCCAGTCGCCACAGCTAGAATCTGCATTCCGCGACAGATTCCCAAAATGGGGATGTCTCGCATCAATGCCAGTTTTACCAACGTCATCTCAAAAATATCGCGATCGTGATCCACCCCGTAAATCGTTATATGATCTTCACCCCGATAGTGAAGCGGATCAATGTCGCCACCGCCAGAAAATATCAATCCGTCGAGTACCTCTAGCAATGATTCGGGCTGAGTTTGAGTGGCAGGCAGCACGATCGGATTGCCGCCGACAGATTGAATTGCATCGACATAAGTTCCAGGCAGAATCACTTCACCGATGGCGCTGCGGCTGTGGCTGGTGATTCCGATGAGGGGCGCACGGGTCATGGGCGAAGGTACAGAAATCGATCGTATTAGCATACCGAGATTTTGCCGTTCGATCGACTACATTTTATACCATTCGCTCATGCAATTGGCTTGAATTAGCTCGAAGCACTGGTATAAAATCGCAGCGCAAATCGCCAGAAAAAGCGCGAGGCGAGCAGAAGCGCGATCGCTAAAAATCCCGCTCCCACGATCCAGCTTACTTCTGTTCGTCCTAACATTGCTTCGGCAGGAATAGTGGTCAGAAAAGCAACCGGAACAATGAACGTGAAAAAG
>DATJEM010000228.1:0-10112 GCA_035496615.1 Leptolyngbya sp. | reverse complement strand
TGAGTTGAATCGGAGTTGGATTGTAGCCGTTACAAGGATTATTCATCTGAGGACAGTTAGAAATCACTACCAGCACATTCATTTCCGCCTGAAGTTCAACAATGCTACCCGGATCAGAAATACCATCGACAATTTCTAATGTTCCATCTGAACTGACAGGCACATTCATAAAGAAATTAATGTTGCTTGTCATGTCTCGTTTGCCCAATCCATAGTCTTTCAGGGCATAAAGAAAGTTCTCTACACAAGCGTGCTGCCATTTTTTATCTATGCCGAAGCGCACTGAATTGCTTTCACAACTACAAGCACCCCCCGATGTATCATGCCGTCCACAAGTGTCTTTGAGAACAGTCATTAACACATTGCCATCATTCGAGTAGAGCTTTGTTCCCGTGGTAATGAAGATATTGTTTTGAGCGCGAATGGTGTCTGGCGCACTGTAGCGATCGCTCGGATCATCAGCGTTATACACCAAAAAATCAACCGCTTGGTTGCCGCCTAGATCAACAATTTTTAGGATCTGCCCTTTTTGGATTACTTTTGCCCAGGGTTTACGATCGGGTAGCGTTTGATCATAAATTGCGTTCGGATTGCGTTCGATCGAGGTTGCTGACATGATTTAACCCTCCTAAATAGATAGTTCTGAACAGTACGCATCGGTGTTTTGAAAGCCTCGAATCGCTTCAGGATTGCCGGTTCTACACAAATCATCAATTGCGGGTGTGGGAGACTTCCATACGATCGCTTGAATCGGTTTAGGCTCATACTGAGGATTCGGATCAAGCGGATGTGGACAGTTCGACACCACCACTAACACATTCATTTCTGCGCGTAAATCAATGAAATCTCCAGGCTGCGCCGTTTGTTCTGCCCAAGCAAGGCTACCCTCTGGCTCAACGGCAACACGAGTAAACAAATTAAGGTTCGGCATGATGTCTTTTTTGCCGAGATTGCGCTTTGTCAGTGCTAACAGAAAGTTGTCGCGTGAGTTTTTGACTTCTCCTTGATACTTTTGATTGGTTGCTAAATTACTGCATCCGCCTAACGTATCGTGTAGTCCGCAAGTATCTTCAGTAATAGAGAACAACACTCGACCCATATCTGAGTAAAGCACCATCCCTTTCCTGAGAAACGCATTGAACTGAATTTTGGCAGTATCCGCAGCGTTGTATCGTTCGATCGAATTGTCCGCGTTGTAGCAAAGCAAAGCTACCCCTCTAGAGCCTTCGGGCGCAATCAATCGCAGGGTTGTACCGCGCTGAATGATACGCGACCAATAGCTACCGCCCGGAATCGTTTCATCAAACAGCACCAATGATGGATCAAGCTCAATTTTTTGTGGTGTCACCCTCGTTTTCCTCTATCAAAACTACAAAGCCCAGGAAGCCGACAACAATCCCGTTGCATGGCTCTCCCAGGCTTTTCTCCTTCCGTGTGACCGAATGGTTCGATTCGGCTGCTTCTCTCGGACCAGACATTCAGATTGAACCGGAACCCTAGAAGCTTATTCAGTTGGCTAATTTCTAAGCTAGTCTAGCACTCTCTTTTGGGAAGTCAAGCGATCGCGCCAACTTTTTCTAGTCCAGTTCATTTTAGAGAATTGTAAGGATTGCTACAGTCTATCTAGAATTTCCTTGATAGTGTTAGCAAAAAGCAAGAACGCTGACTGTACTTCTAAGTTCAATCAAGTGCAATCTTGATTCGCGGTTGATTTCGCTGTACGCCGGGAAAGCAGACCGAAACAACGCTCAATGTCAGTTAGGCTAATAGCGTTTTTCTGAAGTTCTGCTTAATGTTGTTCCAATTCAGTGAGTGTATGGTGATTGCATTGAACCACGCTTCATCGCTCGATCGTCTCATTGCTCCCTCCCAAGTCTGAACACAATCGACCAGAACCGAGGGATAGATAGAGCAGCGATAGTTATCTTGGGATTGCAGGGGATTCAAGTCAGTTCGATCGAAAACAGGTTCCTGTGATTAACCAATGCTTCATCGCTCTAGCCCGTGGCTTTTTCCAATCACCCAGTGTCGTCGGAAAAATCGCGCCAGACTGGATTCTTCCAGCGCAAGATAGATTGGGCGACCGTGCGGACAGGTGCGAGGATTGCGAGTTTGCTGCCAGCGATCGAGCAGGGTTTGCATTTCCTCGATCGTCAGCGAAACCCCATTGCGAATCGCGCTCCGACAAGCGACCGAAACTTGTGCGGCTTGAAGATCTCCACCCAAGCTCAACTCGATTAATGCCTCGGTGCAATCTTCCCGTTGCACCAGCAGTCTAGGAGCCGATCGCACTGCCCATCGCTGTTCTCCAAACGGATCGACTTCAATCCCGATGCGTTGAAGCTGCTCGATTTGCGAAGTGGAGAGTTGGGTCAGAACGATCGCAGGCTCAAGCGGGACAATCTGCCAGCGATCGCAGATCTCTTCAAATATCACCCGCTCATGGGCAATATGCTGTTCAATCAACCACATCCCAGCAGGATGCTCTGCCAAAATGTAGCGGTTGTGAACTTGAGTGAGGGCGCGTAATGCCGAAAATGGTGAGGGTTCGGGGATAATTTCGCGATCGACGTGATAGCCCGCATCGGATTCCGCCACTTTGATCAGTTGGCTGACTTGAGACGTATAAAGACTCTCAGGAACGGCTTCGGGATCGAGGCGAAGCGCTTGCGCGATCGCCGTTTTGATTCGCTCTTTCCAGTCATCTAGATCGTGAATATAAACATCTGCTTTTGCCGGGTGGCGATTCCAGTCGATATGTTCGGGTGCAAGCTGGAGATGAATCAAACAAATCGGATATCGATGGTTCGGCAAGGTGCGACGGAATGCGCCTAAGATCGTTTGCTCTAGTTCTGGAAACTGAATAAAGCGTCCGTTGATCGCGATGCGTACCCAATCAGAGCGATGTCGATGAACGCGATCGGGCAACCCCAACACCACCGACAAATCAGGTAAATGAATTTCAGTTAAGTCTTCGATTCGCACGTCTTTGAGCAATTGCGGTAACAGATCCTTCGCAGAATTGCCGCTCCAGAGATTGAACCATAAACGATCGTATTGATAGACCTGCCAAGTGACCTGCGGATGAGCGAGAGCAAGCTGATAAATCATCGTTTGCACTGCTTTTAGCTGCTGTGAGGTCGAAGGTAAGCCCTCGCGCCGCGCCGCCCAAGCTGCAAATAAACGATCGACCGTTACAATCGTTCCGGGTGCGATCGCCACCGATTCGACTTGATCCGCGTCGCCTTCCGCCCGATAGGTAACTCGCCAACCCTGTGCGGCATGAGCAGGACGACTGAGAATTTCCAGCGTCGAAAGCTGTGCCAGACTGTGAAGCGCTTCGCCCCGAAATCCGAGGCTGTGAATTTGAAACAAGTCGGCGCGATCGCGAATTTTGCTCGTGCTGTGTGGCTGTGCCGCTTGGCGCAAATCTTCTAGCGTCATGCCCATCCCATTGTCTGCCACTCGAATTCGCCATTGATCTGCCCAAACTGAAATCGTGATCCGAGTCGCACCCGCATCTAAAGCATTTTCGACAAGTTCGCGCACCACGGCGGCAAGAGAATCGATCACTTCTCCGGCAGCAATGAGATGAACGACCTCGATCGGTAGCGGCTGAATCTTAACTCCCATTCTTTCAGTTTACAAAACTTCGATCGTCTCTTGGTTTGCCGTGGCGAAGATTGGTTTTATGGCGATCGATCCAATATTCTTTCCGCCAAATTTGTTCCGCCGAAATCTGTAATTGCTGCGACTCGCTTTATCTCTCAGTGAGAGAGCGATGCCAGCGGAACGCCAAGCCAGCCTTTAAAGTTCTGCTGTTGGGCTGCTGATGGATTCTCGATAAAATCGATCGAATAACTCGTCGCTCGTGGTGCGGCTAAAACCAACGATCGCTGCTTCAATTCATCACTATGAAAAACTGTGATCGTCATTGAATCTCCTGGCTGATAGTCTCTCAGTCGCTCCTCGAACTGTCCAGAACCCACCCGCAATCCATCTATCGCAATTAGCTGATCTCCTGGATCGATCGCCGCTTTTTGGGCAGGCGACCCTGTTTCCACAAACTTGATCATTTCTCGCCCGTTTTCAGACTTCACCGTCATTCCGGTAAACGGCGATCGATTTGGCGCATCAAGGTCTGATTGGAGTCGCAGTCCGAATCCTGCTAAATATTCATCAAAGGGAAGTTCTTCGGTTCCGTGAAGATAGCGATCGAAGAAATCAGTTAAATCGAATCCAGCAATTGATGCGATCGTGGTTTTCAATTGTTCGGGAGTAAAGCCAACTTCGTCTTTGCCAAATTGTTGCCACATCGATCGCATTACGTCATCAAACGATCGTTGATTTTGATGTTTGATCCGAATTGCCAAATCCAATAAAAGTGTCACCATCTCGCCTTTGAGATAGTAAGAAATCTGAGAGTTTGCGCTATTGGCATCGGGACGATATAGCTTAATCCAAGCATCAAAACTTGATTCGCTTAATGGTTGTACCAAACGCCCAGGAGTGAGCAAATAGCGCGAAATTTCCTTGCTCAAACTGTTCAAATAAGCTTTAGCACTATAGATTCCTGCCCGATATGGCAAGACCAAATCATAGAAACTGGTCGTTCCTTCGCTAAACCACAGCGACGGAGTGTAATTTTCACCCTCATAATCAAAAACTTCTAGCGCTTTGGGACGAATGCGCTTGATATTCCAGAGATGAAAGAATTCATGCGCGACCAGTTGTATAAAGCGATCGTACTTTTCTTTCGCCCGAAATCCCAATCGTGAATAAATTAGCGAACAACAATTCTTATGTTCTAAGCCACCGAACGAATTTGTGGTCAAATGTAAGAGAAAGAAATAGCGATCGTAGGGCAATCCGCCAAACATTTCAGCTTCAGCTTCAATCACCTTTTGAGTATCTTGAATCAAACGATCGATCTCAAGTTTTCCTTCTCCCCAAATCACAAACTGATGCGGTTTTCCTAATACTTCAAATGAGTAAATTTGATGTTGTCCAATCTCAAATGGACTATCAACCAATGTATCAAAATCTTTTGCTTCAAAAGTGTTTTTAGCAACTTCAGGCAGCGCTGAGACCACCTTCCAACTTGGCTCAGGAGTCTCGATCGTCACTCGAATCGGGTGCTGTTGCCATCCTGGAACATAGAAAAACAGCGCCGCTCCGTTAAAATAGCCGTGATTTTCATCTAGGTGATTTGTCCGAACGGTCAATTCATTCGCAAAAATCTGATAGCGAAGCTCGATCGAGTCTTGTCCCTCAACTTCGATCTGATAGTGATTTTTCGCCAACTTCTGCCAGGGTAGTGAGCAGTTGAAGCTTTGTAGATGCCGCGAATATTCTCGAACCAAATACGATCCCGGTGTCCAAACGGGCATTTTCAAATCGATCGTCGGCGATGTCCAACCGCAAATTCGCAGTGACACTTCAAATAGATGTGACTCCGGCTGGGGCATCGCCACAGAGTAATGAAACGATAGAGCCGTTGAAGCGTTTTGCGGTGTGTTTAGATCTTCAAACGCTGCACGATTCATACCCGCCGACTCCGATAGAAAGAAATTATTTCTCTATCATGCCGCAATTACGAATTTAGAACAGTTCTTCTAGGCTTTTTTGGTTGCCAACTGCGTCAACTGTTTTAGATTCACCAGATGAATGACTTGCTTGCTGGGATTAATTTGAATCCAGCCCTTGCTATCGAGCTTTTCGAGAATTTTGCTCGTTTCTTCAACTGCGATATCTGTAACATCCGCCAGATCCTTTGCTGGAATATTGAAAATATCTACACCCGATCCAGCAGGTTGACCGTAATTATCAGCCAGTCCAACCAGCGTATTGACGAGTTTGATCGCAGCAGGTTGATTCCGCAGTTGAAATCTAACGTTCGTCTGTCTCAACCGTCTGACCATCAATTGCAGCATTCGGTGATGAAGCTGTGGATCTTTGAACAAAGTTTGAATAAAGCGTTGAGCCGAAATGCTCATCAAGCGAACGTTTGAAAGCGCGATGACATCGGTCGATCGCGGAGATTCATCCAAGATCGCCATCTCACCAAAAAAGTCGCCGCGCCCCAAAATCGCCAGCGTCGAGACATCTTCGCCCGTACCAGAATGCCGCCGCACTTTCACCCCGCCCGACACCACGAAATAGACGGCGTTTCCCCAGGCATCTTCCATCAAAACGGCTCTGCCAGTCGGGTACTCGTGTTCAGTGGCGACGGAAAGTAACCAATCGAGGGTTTCCGGGTTTGCCGCCGCCAGTAACGGAAATAGCTCACTGAAAACTTCAGTCTGCATTGCACGATCCACAGGGGAAAAGGGGTCGATGCTATGATTCCCCCTTTTCGAGCGTGACACTCATGACCACGGAAGTTTTGGTGAAAGTCAGGGATCAAGAATTGCGTTCAATCGCGGTAAAAGCGCCTCGACTGCCTCTTTTTGTCCAATGACGATCGATTGCTGGTGCGCCAAACTTTCGAGATCCAAAACTTCGGGTGTGAACTGGATCGGATTGCCTTCAAGATCGCGGCAAACTAATCCTGCCGTTTTCGCGATCGCGATTGGTGCAACCGTGTCCCAGAGCTTCACCCGACGATTGAGATAGAGATAAACTTCAGCATTGCCTAGCACCACGTTCATCACCTTTAGCCCAAAGCTACCCGGCGATCGCAGAAATTCGATTTCGGGGATCGCGTCAGAAATCTGATCAGCCGTGTTCTTAAAGTCTTTGTCACCAATAATTACGCGATAAGAATCGGTTCGCGCTTCGGGAATCGGGCAAATTTCAGGTGCTCCGTCTCCCAACGCTTGCCAAACGCCCAATTCTTTGCCGCCGTAGTAGAGGGCATCTTGTTCGGGCGCATAAACCCAACCTGCGATCGGGCTGTGATTTTCCAACAGTCCCACCATTACGGCATAATCGGGATCACCGTGAATGAAATCTTGTGTTCCATCCAGCGGATCAATACACCAAAATCTAGGATAATCGGCTTGATAGCGTTTTCGCGATGCGGCGTTTTCTTCGGTGATGATGCCGTCAGTGGGAAAAAGTTCGGAGAAAAATTCGGTCAGTTGTCGATCGAGCGTCTGATCAACGGTCGTGACGAAATCGCCAGGGGCTTTCTGAAAGATTTCGTAGTTTTGTGCCGAGAGCGTTTTGGCTTGTTGTCCACACGATCGAACAATGTGGCGGATTTTGGTCAGGTGGTCGAGAGTCAGTGACATGGACGGATGTTGAAAGAGATATCGCGATCGTAGGGGACTTATTCTCGGATCACAACTTGAGATCTAAAATTTTTATCGTTTTTGCGCTTTCCAAGTCCCGCCATAGACATAGAACGGATTGTTTGGGCTGACGCGCTCCCAACAGTCCCGACAAACAAAAATCCACCCAGCAGACTCATCGTGTTGAATACGGTAGAGAATCGGAGCGGATCTTGCACAGAGAGCACATAGCTTTTGTCGGTCTCGGCTCATTTAGGCGATCGCTGAAGCTTTTAGCTTGGCGAAAATCATTCGACCTGCGGAGGTTTGCAGAGAGCTTGTCACCGTCACTTGCAGTTCGCCTCCCACATGACCGCGACCATCTTCAACGACGACCATTGTGCCATCGTCTAAGTAGCCAATTCCTTGAGTCGGCTCTTTGCCTTCCCGCAGAATTTTTAGATCAATACTATCTCCCGGCAAGTAAGACGGGCGAATCGCTTGAGTGAGGTCATTCACATTCAGCACCGGGACTTTCTGCACCGTTGCCACTTTATTCAGGTTGTAATCCGTGGTTAGCAGCATTCCGTTAATTTCTTGAACGAGACGAACTAACTTGGCATCAACTGTGGGGATATCGTCGTAATCCGCAGGGTGAATCACCACACGATCGGGGTAGCTTTCTCGAATGCGATTGAGAACATCCAGTCCGCGCCGCCCTCGGACTCGTTTTTGATCGTTTGAAGCATCTGCGACTTGCTGAAGTTCTTGCAAAATAAACTGTGGAACCAGCAATTGACCTTCTAAAAATCCAGTATCCAGCAGATCGGCGATCCGACCGTCAATGATGCAGCTTGTATCGAGAACCTTGGTGGCGGCAGCTTTGATCGTCCCTTCAGACAGCAGGAGCGTTTCGGCACTACTGGGATTGATCAATCGCAGCAGCGATCGACCGTGTACATCTGCTAGCGACATTCCCGACACCGCAAACATGGTGCTACCCACGACAGCAATCAGCGGTTTGAGAAATGAGAATTCGGGCGGGATCGGCAGCAAAAAGGTTGGTGCTAACAGCAAGTTGGCGACCAGTAAACCAATGACGAGACCGACCGATCGACTGAGCAAGGTATAAGCTGGAAGCTGGCGAATTTCGCGTTCGATCCGGCGGAATCCAGTTTGGGCGACAAGTCCGATTGCTAAACCAAAAATTGCGCCGAATCCTCCACAAACCCAGCGCAGTGCTTCTGGATTTGAGACTTGTTGCAGCACACTTCCTGGCAATGCTTCGATGCCCCGAAAGCCAGTTCCCGCCCCTGCTAGGATGAATGAGATGATGATAATTGCGTCAAGCATAATGAGATTGAGATGCGCGAAACGGCATCTGTACGGGGAGGATTGCGAGTCAAGCTAAACGTTGGAATGACTGTGCTAAAAACTCAGTGTCACCGTGATGGATTAAGCATCTGACTTGAATTGATATCTTGTCAAATTCATTCAGCGAGGTCAGGCTCAACGTAGCACTTGACTTAAGATTATTATATCCCCATTGCGATTTGATTCCTGTGTCGAAATGCTTATCTGATGGTGGGTTTACCTCACCTAACTCGTAGTTTTTGATACAAAGTTTATCGATTTCTGAGAAGCGATCGCCCCATCAAGTGCTACAACGTCCCAATTCAGTTTGAAAAATAAGCAAAAGATCATGGAATTTAATATTCCAAATGCGGCATATCTCCACATTCCGTTCTGTCGAAGGCGATGTTTTTACTGCGATTTCCCGATCTCTGTCGTCGGGGATCAGCGCAATGGTCGTAATTCTGGAACGATCGCGCAGTATGTTGAGAGACTCTGTGAAGAAATCGATCGAGAAAGCAATTTTGAAGAACCATTAAGAACTGTATTCTTAGGTGGAGGAACGCCTTCGCTGCTTTCAGCTTCACAATTAAATCAGATTTTAGAACGGCTCGATCGCTGGGTTGGAGTTCTTGCCGATGCGGAAATTTCAATGGAAATTGATCCCGGAACGTTTGATCTCACACAAATTAAGGGATTCCAGTCCGCAGGTATAAACCGTGTGAGTTTGGGCGTGCAATCGTTTCAACCTGAGATTCTCCAAGCGTGTGGTAGAACGCATACCGTTGAGGATATTTACACTTCGATCGAACTAATTCACCAAGCAAATATCGAGAATTTCAGCTTAGATTTAATCTCAGGATTGCCGCATCAAACGCTAGAGATTTGGCGAGATTCTTTAGCACGTGCGATCGCACTTTCACCGACGCATTTATCAACTTATGATTTGACGATCGAACCTCAAACCCCATTTGGCAAACAGCTAAAACCGGGTGAAAAACCTTTGCCCTCTGACGAATTAACCGCAGATCTTTATCGAGTGGCTCAACGAACTTTAACGGATGCTGGATTTGAGCATTATGAGATCTCAAATTATGCGAAACCAGGCTATCAATGTCAGCACAATCGAGTGTATTGGGAGAATCGATCGTTCTATGGTTTTGGGATGGGAGCGACAAGTTATTTGAAGGGCGATCGTGTTTCTCGACCTCGTACCCTTCGAGAATATTATGAATGGATTGAAGCCCCGAAACCCTATTCTGAAATCTCTGAAATTGAGTGTTTATTAGATAGTTTGATGTTGGGATTGCGGTTGAAAGAAGGGATTAATTTAACGGATTTCAGGCAGCAGTTTGGAGAAGACGCGATCGATCAAATGCTTCAAGACTTACGACCTTACGAGAAGGCAAATTGGCTTGATCTGAACGATCATCGAATGAGGCTGACTGATCCAGAAGGTTTTCTGTTTTCTAATGTGATTTTAACGAAGCTATTCTCAATGTTTGAGTAAATGATTTATAAAAGCCGCAGTTGAGTTTGCACGGT
>DATJEM010000227.1:0-3472 GCA_035496615.1 Leptolyngbya sp. | reverse complement strand
ACGGATACCGAAATCAAGCTACCACTGGTACGCTGAATGTATTCGCCAAAATCGCGTCGTGTAGCCCATGTCTTTACGATTGTCCTTACGAGAATTGTCTTTGCGAAAACTATCCTCGCGCAGATTCCCTTGGCTTTCTGCATCGCTTCTATTTGTAGCCTATGCCATTTTCAGCAAGCTGATTATTTCGACCGCTCATCTCTGGACAACGCTTGTCACAGCCGCTGGGCTAGGGGTTATCCTCGCGCTGATCATGATGCACCCGCTGACTAGCTCTCAGAAACTGCTGGCAAAATTTTTTCGCTCAGATAGCGTTGCGTTTGCCTGGCTAGTTTGTATCGCTGCATTTTCCTCAATCCTGCTCAACTGGCTAAAGATCTTCATGCCGATCATCATGGTGCTGAGTGCAGAATCTTTGGTGAGAATTGATTTACAAACCGCTGAATATACCCAGACTCAAGCGTTAGCAGTTTTGGTAGTGATTGCTTGGCTTGGGCTTGGACTGGGCTGGCTCCTAGCGATCTTGATTTAACGATCGTAAAACAATCTTGCATCCATGCCCCGATCGCGCAAATACTGCACCACTCGTTGAGCTTCGCGCTCATTCGCAAACGCCCCTACCGCTAAGTGCAGACCGCGTGGACGCTCGCGCACTTGCACCAGGGATTGAGAAAGACCGAAGCGAATCGCTCGATCGCGATAGTCTCTCACTTCACTTGAGTTGCCTGGAACAACCGCATAATATCCCCGCTCTGCGTCTCCAAACTGCGGCGATCGTCCGGTCATTTGCGCCGGAATATCCTGAACAGCGAGACGAGAAACCTGCTGACGGGCTTTCAGTTCATCACTAAACAATCCGGCTTGAATCACCCGCCGCCCTCCGAGATTTTGGATAAAAGCATCCGGCTGAATCGATCGAACCCGCTGCAATACGATCGGGCTATCAGTGTCAACAAAAACGCGAAATCTACCGACAGGCTGTATGAGAGGATCGCGGGGCGCAGTATAGACCCGTTCATTCGGAGTTGCGTCTGGAATTTGACGACTTGGCGTAGGTGAAACCGGGATGACAGGCAGCGGCGCAGCGGGAAGGGAAGGAAGCACAGGCACATTGGGCGGCGGCGGTAATCTTTGTGCTTGAGCAAATTGGGCTTGAGCAAATTGGGCTTGAGCAAATTGGCTTCTTGTTGCCAATCCCAAGAGCAATCCGATGCTTAATCCGACCCTGATGCCAATTCGTTGAACTTGCATAGCTGCACAGACGACAAAATGAATTGCGGTCAGTGTACCATGCAGATTCTCGATCAATGCACCTTGCGATCAAGAATCCTTGAGATCCTGCCAATCAATCTGCTGCTGTCTCAAAGCCTGCTACATTCATTTCTTTCAGGACTATCCTAATTTTCTGTGTATCCGTTTGATGGGAATATCTCAGAAGAACCTCTATGTTGAATCTAAGCGACAACCTAAACAATTTAATCTTGCAGCGCAATCTGATTGATTTAGCACTGCAAGTTTTTCCAAAAATGATTTGGGCGATCGTCATCCTTCTTTTCACCCGCTGGACAGCGAACATTGTTAAACCGATCGGCTGTCGCTTGCTCAAATATGCAGAGCCGACGCTGCAAAAATTTCTCATTCAGGTCGCAGTGATTTTCGTTTGGGTCGCAGGTAGTGTTGCAGCATTGAACGTGATCGGAATTCAAACCACAACTGTCGTGGCGGTGATTGGTGCGGCAGGATTGGCAGTCGGTTTGGCGCTGCAAAATAGTTTGTCTCACTTTGCAGCAGGGGTGATGCTAGTCAGTTTTCGACCGTTTGAAGTCGGAGACACGATCGAAGGGGCAGGAGTTGCTGGAACAGTTGATAGTATTGGGCTATTCTCAACCACCATTATTTCAGCAGATAACATTCGGATTACAGTTCCAAACAGCAATCTCTTCAGTGGAACGCTGAAGAACAATACAATTATGGGAACGCGGCGGATTGATTTGCAGATTAATATCGGCGATCGAGACATCAACAGCACAATAACTCAACTGTTATCTCTGGTTCAACCGCATCCATTCGTGTTACGCCAACCTCGACCCACTTGTCATGTTGAATCCATTACCCCGGAGGCGACCATTTTGTATTTGCGCCCGTGGTGTGCGGCAACTCATTATGAACAAGTGCGATCGGAGATCTTGCAGCTCGTGAAAGAAGCTTTGAAATCTAGTGAAGCTGGGTGATTGGTTCACCTTTTAGCAACCGGATTTCCTGCTCTTTCAGTTTGATTTCTTTATTCATTTCGCGCACTCGACCAGAGAGAATCTTGATGAGATTCAAGGCAATCCCCGGAGTTTCATCTACGGCTTCGTAAAGTTGCTGCTGTGTGAGCACAAGACATTCACAAGGCTCGATCGCAGTGACCGATGCCGATCGCGGTTCCGAATCAAACAGCGACATTTCCCCAAAAAATTCGCCTCGTTTATAGAAGGTTAGATCGCGACTGCCGTTGTGAACTCGCACGACCCCTTTGCAGATTACATACATCGATCGTCCTTCTTGACCTTCGACCAAAATCGTTTCTCGCACTCCATACGATCGTTCTTCCATAATGGAGGCTAACCGGACTAAGAAATCGTCCCGCAATTCTTTGAAGATCGGCACTCCTCGAACCAGCAGTAAGCGTTCAAAACTGTTCAACATAACAGGCGTTTTTCTGACAAAATAAGACTACTTTGAGATTTGGACATGAGGCGGCGATAGCTTAGAAATTTCCGTCGGTGAAGCTGCTCCCGATTTCAGCATCTTTTTTATCTGCTCTATGACGATCGGATCGCGCTCATGCTGGAATTCTTGCAAAACGCGCTCTAACTGTTGAGGATACTGTTCATCGACATAGCTCAACACCGCTTCTCGAACATATCCTCTCGGATGCCGCAAGCTCGATCGAATCGCATCTCCACTGATATTCCAATGTGCCCGTCTTGCTAAATGGAAGCAGCACGCCAGCGTCCAATCTGAGATAAAGTGCCGCATTTCTAAAAGATGATTTAATCGATCGCTCGGCTGCATGGGGGTATAAGAGACCAGACTCGATAGGCTTTGTAGCTTATCCATAGGTAACTCTCGATCGAGAACGCCTAACAATGCACGTTTATTCGCAATATCTAACGTACTGTCGAGAATTTCTAATCCTTGCGCGATCGCTGACCTGGACTCTGATTGAAAGTTAAATTCTGCAACCCGGATTGAGCCAATAGGATAGAGAAATTTCATCAGCAAGAACAATCGCTCGATACTATCTGCGGGCAATGTCTCCAATGCTGATCTAAGCAATACGGTTTCATCACAGCGCACTCGTTCTAAGATTAAATCCATTGATGCCGCATACACCTGCCCCATAAACATCAATTCTTGCTCGATCATCGTTTCGATCCCCTGTCTGCCCAAACGCTCCGAAACCGCTTCGATGCCTTGCTCATTG
>DATJEM010000226.1:0-5706 GCA_035496615.1 Leptolyngbya sp. | reverse complement strand
GATGGGATGTGGGGATGCTGCATACAGTACGAGATCTTGTTATATTTCTCGATCAGCAACTCTTTATCCATTCATCGTAAATGACTGCTGCCTCAAATCGCTATCCGAACGAAAATCAATATCCGCGAGACATGGTGGGCTACGGACAAACCCCGCCGCACCCGCACTGGCAAGATCAAGCCAAAATCGCCGTTCAGTTTGTGATCAACTACGAAGAAGGGAGCGAAAATAATATTCTGCATGGGGATGCAGCATCTGAGGCATTTTTATCTGAAATTGTGGGAGCCTTGCCGTTTCAAGGATTGCGGCATATGAATATGGAGTCGTGCTACGAGTACGGCAGCCGAGCCGGATTTTGGCGACTGCATCGGATGTTCACGTCTCGAAATATTCCGGTTACGGTTTACGGGGTGGCGATGGCACTAGAGCGAAATCCTGAAGCGGTGGCTGCCATGAAAGCCGCAGATTGGGAGATTGCAAGTCATGGATATCGCTGGATTGATTACAAAGATTTTTCTGAAGCGGCAGAGCGGGAACATCTGAAGGCGGCGATCGAGCTTCATACTCGCATTACTGGAAGCCGCCCCCTGGGCTGGTACACGGGGCGCAACAGTCCGAACACTCAGAAGTTAGTGATCGAAGAAGGGGGATTTCTCTACGATTCAGATAGCTATGCAGATGATTTACCTTATTGGGTGAATGGCAAAGATCAGCCGCATTTGGTCATCCCTTACACCTTAGATAACAATGATATGCGGTTTGCAACGAATCAGGGATTCAACTCTGGCGATCAGTTTTTTGCGTATCTGCAAGATGCCTTTGATGTGCTGTATGCAGAAGGGGAAACTGCACCGAAGATGATGAGTGTGGGGCTGCATTGTCGCTTGGTGGGAAGACCGGGGCGGGCGGCAGCTTTAGCGCGATTTTTGGACTATGTGCAGGGGCACGATCGGGTTTGGATTTGTCGTCGAATTGAGATTGCTCGGCACTGGCACGACCATCACAAACCAAAGCAGTGAGCCAAGGGCGATCGTGGTTAAAGTTTTTGTGGGGAGAATCCCTCCATTCAAGCCCGCTGGTTCGTGGATTAAGTTTACTCAGGTTCAGCATATCTATCTCCAGAAATTTTGCATTGTATGACGGATTCTGAGGTATAAGATCCGACAGTGTTTACGTGAGCTGTCGTGGCAATGTCTCCGATGTCTAAATCAGTTCCAGGTTGGGTTTATCTATCGGTTGTGACGAATATCGTTTTGGGGACAACGTTAGGATTGTGGTTTTTGGGCGATCGATATTTCACCGAAACGCTGCTGAATCCACCGACGCGAATTTCAATGGCTGCCAAAGCGATCGAAAAGCCGCAAATTGTGGCTCAAGCGTCCTCAATGTCGTTGGGTCGATCGCTGACCTATCAAGACTGGGTTGATCTACTTGGCAAAGAAGCGAAGGCAATGATCAAAAGTAAGCCCGATCGTTTAGTCGTAATGGCGGGTGATTCGCTAACGCTATGGTTTCCTCAAGACCTGCTACCGACGGATCATACTTGGCTCAATCAAGGCATTTCGGGTGAGACTGCCGCTGGACTGGCAAGACGGCTCAAGCTATTTGATCAAGCAAAGCCCGAATCGATTTTTGTCATGGTTGGGATCAATGACTTGCTAAAAGGCGATTCCGATCAAGCTGTTCTCAATGCTCAGGAAGATATTATCAATCAGTTGAAGAAATCCCATCCCAAATCAACGATCGTCATCCAATCGATTTTGCCTCGTGCCAAAGAATCAATTACAGTGATTAACGCGACCCAAGTGGCAGCACTGTCGAATGATCGGGTTTATCAGTTCAATCGCCGTCTTGCTGCTTTGGCTGAGCAAGCTGGGGTAAAATTTCTCGATTTGCAACCGCTTTTTTCGGATAGCGAAGGCTTTTTGCGATCGGAACTGACGACCGATGGACTGCATCTGAGTTCACAAGGCTATCTCGTTTGGCGATCGGCAATTCAGACCTTTAATCAATTCGCTCACCGCTAGGTTTATGATCGAACGGTAGGCGCGAGGAAAGCGGATATGACTAATCTAGATACTAGGGCGTTTAAGCGATCGCTGAACAACTCTGACAATTATCATCGCAAAGGATTCGGGCATGATGCCGAGGTTTCAGACGCGATGCAGTCCGAATATCAGAGCGATTTGATTCAAGAGATTCGCGATCAGGCTTACACCTTCAAGCGGGGAGAAGTAACGATTCGACTGGCTCAAGCTTTTGGGTTTTGTTGGGGGGTCGAACGCGCGGTGGCAATGGCTTACGAAACGCGCCAGCATTTTCCGACTCAGCGGATTTGGATTACCAACGAAATTATTCACAATCCGTCAGTCAATCAGCGATTGCGCGAGATGAATGTTTTATTCACGCCCGTGATGGATGGACAGAAAGATTTTTCAGGGGTGGCAGACGGGGATGTGGTGATTTTGCCTGCTTTTGGGGCGAGTGTACAGGAAATGCAGTTACTCAACGATCGCCGCTGTACGATTGTCGATACTACTTGCCCCTGGGTTTCTAAAGTTTGGAACACGGTTGAGAAACACAAAAAAGGGGATTACACCTCGATCATTCACGGCAAATACAATCACGAAGAAACGTTAGCGACGAGTTCGTTTGCCGGAAAGTATTTGATTGTCCTCAATTTGGCTCAGGCGGAATATGTGGCAGACTACATTTTGCACGGGGGCGATCGGGAAGAATTTCTCTCAACATTCAGCAAGGCGCATTCGGCAGGATTTGACCCCGATCGAGACTTAGTTCAAATTGGCATTGCCAATCAAACCACCATGCTCAAAGGTGAAACTGAGCAGATTGGCAAATTGTTTGAGCGCACGATGCTGAAAAAATATCCGCCGAATGAATTGAATCAGCATTTTTTGAGTTTCAACACCATCTGTGATGCCACTCAAGAGCGCCAAGATGCCATGTTCGATTTGGTCAAAGAAAAGCTGGATCTGATGATTGTGATTGGCGGCTACAATTCCTCAAATACCACCCATTTGCAGGAAATCGCGATCGACTACAAAATTCCGTCCTATCACATTGATAGCGTAGAGCGGATTCAGTCCCGCACTGCGATCGAACACAAGCCGCTGAATCAAGATCTTGAGATCGCAGAAGACTGGCTTCCTGATGGCGAAATTGTCGTCGGCATCACTTCAGGTGCATCAACTCCCGATAAAGTCGTGGCAGATATCATTGAGCGAATCTTTGAACTCAAAACCGCTGTAACCGCATGAAACGGCTAATCTGGGTCTGCGTTTGGATGCTAAGTTTCTGGTGTGCGAGTCCGGTTTGGGCGGGTGCCTTGTTCGATCGCGTTTCTGCTTTTCCCGATTGGCAGAGCAAACCTTCGGTCGATCGGGCGGTTGGCGATTTGCTCTACCCAAACTGGATCGCTGGAACTTGGCACGTCAAAAGCACCTTGATTGATCTCGTCGCGCCACTCGCTCCCGAAATTGTCACTCCCGGATTTGAGGGCAATCGCGATGCTGTGAATCAACCAATCGAGTTCGATGTCCGATTTACGTCCCAACAAAATAAGCGGCTTAAATCTGAAGTGATTGCCGATCGCGCTTTCAACGGGCTGAACATTGCAAGAGCCTATTTAGGCGATCGTGCGGTTCTCTCAGTTAAAGTTGATCCAAATTCTTCAAATAAACAAATTATGGTTTTGAGCGGCGAACCCTCTACGGGGCGAAGCTCTCGCATTCTGACTTCAACCATTACCGGAAGAGCGATCGAAACGCCATCCCCCGATCAATTCATTACGAGTGAGATCTTTCAGCAAGTCTTTCGCGGCGCAACCCAGCCTTACCTTAATCAAGTCGAAACAACAACGGCGTACAAATACTCATGTGGGCAAAACCGCGCGATCGCAGCCGATCAAATTACCGCAATTTATCTTTCACCTCAAGATCCAAATTATTTCAAAGCGAACGGTAAGCCAGTCGCACTCTACCGATACTGCTTAGAGTTCTCGCCGCTGGTTGAATCTTTGCAGCCGAGTTCGTGATTGATCTTAAGAAATCATAGATTTTGTTGTAGATGTTACAGAAATTTACTCCCCCTGATCAAGGTAAACTTTGATTTCTGAAGTGGGTTGCTCTACTGTGTATTTGCTATTCTCACAATAGAGTAAGAAATAACCTGCCAATTGTGCAGTCACCGAAATCTTAAACCTATCTCAATCGTGAGCGTAATCAAGCCAATTGCGGCTTCCTCACTGATTGAGAAACGCCCGTTTTTTGTTGTTGGTTAGTCCGATTAACAACTCGTTTTTTGACTTCACTTTTTGAACCCATGCAATTTTTTAACCTGAGTATGAATCACTATTGCGAACAATGGATTGCGGATTGGTGTCAGACCAACGGTTGGACAGATTGGTTTAGAGAACGCTCTGGATATTGGGCATTTCCACCAAATTCGGTGATGCCCGTGCCGATTCCGTCTTCTGTTTTGCTTTCGATCAAAGCTGAAAAAGGACTGAGCAACCATGAGCGCATTTGTAGCCTAGCCGCGATCGCGGGGACTGTGATCGCGGCTGCTTGGGGATATGCTGCTGCGTCTCCGATGCCCTTAGTCATGGCGTTTGTCGGTTGTGCGATCGTGTTTGCTCAGTTAGATTCTGAAGAAGCTTAAGAATTTCAATTTAGATTGAATAGGGTAGGAGCTAGATCAACTTCTGCCCTGTTTATTGTTCAATGAGTTCGACGCGCCGAATTGGGTTTGGCAGGTTCAGCGATCGACGTATAGAGGGTTTCTAATGAATCTTTAACGAGCGTTTGGGGCTTGCGATCGCACTCTAGCAGGTCATCGCAAATTTGAATCGCGCTATTTCGATCGAGATCTTGTCAACATCATCGATAAAGTCGAATTCGGCATTGGACAAACACGCGAATGTGCGTTTTCAGCAAATCATATTTGTACCGGTTGTGATACAAGCCTAGCAATCCAAATGATGTTCACGGTTGCTCAAAAACTGTCAAGGTCGATCGCTCAATCATCGACAACCTGAGCCGCAACTTCTACCGCTTCAACATCGATTGTGCCTGAAGGAGTCATCCGCTTCAACTGACCTTTCTCAACTTGCAGCGGTTCCCCGCAGCTAGGACATTGCACCTGCGCTTGATTAAATCCGGTCAACTCTGCCCCACAAACCGGACACGCCGCCTGCACAATATTCTTTCTCACCCACCATTGAAACCCCAAAATCCCCACGATCGGCGCAATAATCAGCAGCGCCAGCACGAACAGGAAGGATTTTACCAACCATCCTAAACCCACCGCGCTTAACAATAGCGCAATCCCGACGATCGTCAGTAAGCGTCCAAATCCGTTAATGCCAAGCTGTAAGTTGTAAAGGCGATTCTGATTCACAGCAGTTTCCTCTATCTGTCGATCGTTCTTTCTTTATTGGAACAGATTTTACGAAAATCCTAGGGCGGCTACCTCGACTCCCATCAGATCTGATATCCGTATGGTTAAAATGCTCCTGTGTGCAGCTTATTCTTAAGCATAATTGATCTGTCCAAAAGGCGAATTAAAAATGCTGGAAACTTTAACGAGTACAACGCTCCAAACGGTCTTAGTCGCAGGCGCAAGCCGAGGGGTAGGACGCGAAATCGCCCGACTCCTACAGCCCAATTTTGCTGTGATTGCAATGCT
>DATJEM010000225.1:0-3434 GCA_035496615.1 Leptolyngbya sp. | reverse complement strand
TGCAAGAAGATCGCGTCCATGATTGATGGAATGAAAGTAGGGTTGCCCGGAATGGATCTGGTGGTCTTTCCAGAGTATTCAACTCACGGCATTATGTATGACCGTGAAGAAATGATGGCAACGGCTGCCGAAATTCCTGGTGCAGAAACCGCCATCTTTGCGGAAGCCTGCATTCGTAACAAAGTGTGGGGCGTGTTCTCACTCACGGGCGAAAAGCATGAAGACCATCCCGACAAAGTTCCTTACAACACGCTGATTTTGATTAATGATCAGGGCGAGATTGTGCAAAAGTACCGCAAAATTATGCCTTGGTGTCCGATCGAAGGCTGGTATCCGGGCAACTGCACTCACGTCTCTGAAGGTCCAAAAGGACTGAAAATTAGCTTGATCATTTGTGACGATGGCAACTATCCCGAAATCTGGCGCGATTGTGCCATGAAAGGAGCCGAGCTGATTGTGCGCTGTCAGGGCTATATGTATCCTGCCAAAGAACAGCAAATCATGGTGTCGAAAGCAATGGCGTGGATGAACAACGTCTATGTCGCGGTCGCAAATGCGGCTGGATTTGACGGCGTTTATAGCTATTTTGGACATTCTGCGATCGTTGGGTTTGATGGACGGACGCTGGGCGAATGTGGCGAAGAGGAAAACGGCATTCAATACGCTGCCTTGTCTAAGTTTGCGATCCGCGATTTTCGCAAAAACTCGCAGTCACAAAACCATCTGTTCAAGCTGCTGCATCGAGGGTACACCGGCATGATTAACTCCGGCGATGGCTCCGAAGGAATGCAGGATTGTCCCTATACGTTCTACCGTGACTGGGTGCTTGACCCCCAGAAAACGAAGGAAAAAGTTGAAGCGTTGACTCGTTCTGCTGTCGGCACTGAAGAATGCCCGATCGACGGGTTGCCGACTCAAAAGATCGCGCCTGTTGCGGCTGAAAAGCCTCAGTCCGCTTCTGTCTCTGTCACCGTATCCTAAATCGAGGAACATTCTCATGCCTAAGACCTTGTTTAAAGTTGATCTCACCAAGTCAATGGATCAGCAGGAACTCCCCGGACACAATCGCTGGCATCCAGATATTCCCGCCGTGGTGTCCGTGAATCCAGGTGATGTTTTTCGGATCGAGTGCAAAGACTGGACGGACGGGCAGATCAAAGACAACGATGATCCAAAAGATATCGAAGAAGTTGATCTCAGCGTGGTTCACGTTCTGAGCGGTCCAATTTGGGTGAATGGCGCTCAGCCGGGTGACATTCTCGTGGTTGATTTGCTCGACATTGGCGCACTCCAAGGCGACGAATGGGGCTTTACGGGAATCTTTGCCAAAGAGAACGGCGGCGGCTTTCTAACCGATCACTATCCCAAAGCTGCCAAAGCGATTTGGGATTTTCAAGGCATCTATACGGCTTCTCGTCACATTCCTGGCGTGAGATTTGCGGGAATCACGCATCCGGGCTTAATCGGCTGTGCGCCCTCTCATGAGCTATTGGCAAAATGGAACAAGCGCGAAACCGAACTGATGGCATCGCAGCCCGATCGTCGAACTTACGGAGCGGAACTCAAAGGCGATCTGGCGACGCTGGCGACATTGCCCAACCCCAAGAATGCGATTTTGGGTACGGTGGCACAGTCAGACTTCGATCGGATTGCGGGGGAAGGTGCGCGGACGGTTCCCCCGCGTGAACATGGCGGCAACTGCGATATCAAGAACCTTTCACGCGGAACCCGCATCTATTTTCCAGTGTATGTAGAAGGGGCAAAGCTCTCGATGGGCGATATTCACTTTTCGCAGGGAGACGGTGAGATTTCATTCTGCGGCGCGATCGAGATGTCGGGCTTTATCGATTTGCACGTCGATATTATCAAGGGCGGGATGGATAAATATGCGATGGTCAATCCGATTTTCAAGCCCGGTCCGGTCGAGCCGCACTACTCGGAGTATCTGGTGTTTGAGGGGATTTCAGTAGACGAGTTTACTGGGAAGCAGTACTTTATGGATGTTCACATTGCTTATCGTCAGGCGTGCTTGAATGCGATCGAGTATCTGAAAAAGTTCGGCTTCACGGGCGAACAGGCTTATCTATTGCTGAGTTGCGCGCCAGTTGAAGGTCGGGTGAGCGGCATTGTCGATATTCCCAATGCCTGCTGCACGGTTGCGATTCCGACTGGGATTTTCGACCAGAACATCTTGCCGGTTTAAAAGCGTCGCTGCTGATCTTGCGGGATTAGCAGCGACCTCGTTTAGTTCGTTCACGAGGAAGTAAATTCGATGCCGCTTTACGAATTCAAGTGTGATCCGTGTGGTGTGTTTGACCAATGGCGATCGATGGCAGAATCTAGTCATCCTGCTCATTGCCCGACTTGTCAGAAACCCGCGATGCGCCTATTTTCTGCACCGATGCTGCTGACTGGCTCATTCCGACTCAGCAAAACAGTAACCCCCGAACCGCAGCTTGTTCAACGTCCTGCTGCGGAACCGATCCGTCCTAAAGTGCAAAGTCATCCTGGAGGCAGACCTTGGATGATCGGGCATTGAGGCTTAACGATCGTTTTCTTGGAATCGGATGCGAATCTGTCGAGGTTTTTGGCAGTTACAGGATCGGGTTCCGCGCCGAGCGCTTTCGATTTCTTGAGTCGCTTCTGAGAGGATGGTCAATCGTTTGAACCACCATTGGTAGAGTTTGGGGCGGCGGATTGCCTCAGTTGTTTGGAGTTTCTCCTGTAGATCCGGCGCACTGCGGCAGGTAGGGCACAGATCTCCTTGAATTAGACCTGTGCGATCGTAGAGAATGCTGCGAATTTTCTCAACTTCAAACGGCTGAGTGCAAGCAACGCACTTCAACTGGGTGGGGCAGGTTGATAAGGTGCGCTCCAGATAAATTTTCATAACGTAAGTGTCCTAAGTGAGTCTTTGAGTGAGTCTAAAGGTACTTGTAGCAGAATTCAAAGTTACACTACATCTATCAAAAAATGGGTTAACGGGGTCTTGTCAGGTTAACCGGAATGTAGATAATCGTACTGGTTCAACGTTGATCGCACCGACTTGCTCATGTACTCCCGTCATCGATTCCCTGGCAAAATTATTAACTACTGCGTTTGGCTCTACTACACGTTCCCCTTGAGCTACCGGGATATCGAGAAGATGATGCTGGTCGCTTTCAGCGTGGCGAAGCCAACGCGGCATCGAGGTGACGTATGAAACGATTCGGGAGTGGTGTCAGAAATTCGGACAGCAGTACGCCAATCGGTAGCGCTAAAAAAGTAATGATTTGTTGTAGTAATGGATAAAACAAATCGCACCAATGTGATTCTCTAATGATTTGGAAAAGGACAAGGTTTTTCGCACCAAACGAGACACCCGTTGCCTCAATGTATTGTTGAAGCGCTCAATGTAGCTGGTCTTGCCCGTTTCTTTTCCAACCGCTCGATGT
>DATJEM010000224.1:0-4099 GCA_035496615.1 Leptolyngbya sp. | reverse complement strand
TCGCGGATGCCGCTCAAACTTGGAACAGTCAATCTTGAACTCCTCACGATCGCACCTCAAGCGACTTAGAGAGAATCGTCTCGATCGACATTGCCCCAGGATGAATCTCTCAATCAGCATTGTGGGGCGTTTTAAAGTGCGATCGAGCGCAGTAAAATCACCCAAAATCGGTATAGATTTTCGCTCTTAGTAAAGATTAACCGGAGCGTTCATATAAAGCTTTGATGAAATGCGACCCAAAAACCTTAAGGATTGTGTTTGAATCTGGGGTTTGAACTTGTCTCTACCTCGGTTGGAGTGCAATCTTGAGAGAGTCCAGCAAAGATGAGTATTCAAACGGTTGACTTTCCAGGGATTTTTCTCTATGTGAAGTCAGAACTGCAATTCTAAAGCCTTCTACCAAGATTTAGATTCACAGTTCCAACTCGAATCGGGTGCCGATCGATGCAAATCTATCGAATCAGGCGATATCACTGGGAATATTGGGTTCAGTCACCGCATCTGCCTGTCCCTGCCAATATTCCTGAATCAGCGCTTCTATCTCCGATCGCTGTACCTCCGTTCCAATGCTCGCATTTCCCGGTGTTTCAAAAAAAATGGTGCTGCAAATTTTATCCATTGCCAGCATTTGAAACAAGATATGCGTCACCGGAATCGGTAAAGCAATCAAATTTGGATCTGCCAAATTATAGGGACTAGAAGATACATCCTTTAAGCTCGGAAAGGCGTAAATTACGTTTTTCTCCGTCTCGTCTTGGGCGCGATGATTGAGGGTCAGCATCACCCAGTTTTGGTCGAGCGTCTGCACCACATAGTATTGGAGATGTCGTAACCGCTGCGCGATCGCGCTTAAGACCGGAGCGATCGATTCAATCAGTTGAGGCGTAGAGCCGTCTTTGGGCGCATCTTGAATCAGCGATTGAAGCTGTTGATCTAAATTCATACCGTGCCATCCGTAAATAATCAGGGATTTCTACCACCTATTGTGATCTAGGCATCACAAAAAAGTTCCATCAAACCAATGAGAGTAAGCCATTGATTTGCACGACACTCGAAACCGTGGGGGAAATCTGCCAGAGCGTGGATGCGATTTTTCAGCTATTAGTTACCGAACTGAAAGAAGCCACCAACGCTTCTGAGCGCAACTGCCGGGAAGTCGCCGATCGACTCACCCAGGAAGTGGTTCGCATTTGCTCTGAAAGCAAGCGGATTCAAGCATCAGGAGAAATCCAAACGTGGGCGACAACGCTCGCCAAACATCGACTTCAGCAATGTCTAGCGTATCAACGACTTGGGGCACGTCGGGGTCGAGCCGAGTTGCACAGCAATTTGAGCGCGGTGATTTACCGCTACATCACGCCCCCGCAGACGCAATCTAGCTATCAAGCTCGATTAGTGCTGATTGAAGATTTTCTCCAAGGCTTCTATATGGAAGCGCTGAATGCGTTTCGCCGAGAATCGCAACTCGGAACAACGTACACACCGAAATCGACCTTAGAACTCGCCGAATATATGGCGTTTGCAGAGCGCTATGGCAAACGGAGAATCCCGCTTCCCGGTCATCGCAATCAGCAGCTTATTATCTTGCGAGCGCAAACCTTTTCGCAGCAGCAACCGATCGAAACGCTGGTCGATCTAGAGCAAGCCGCAGAAGGATCGATGTCAGAATCCGAGAATCCCTGGAGTATGGCATCGATCCAGCAAGTCCGCGAACGCATGGTCGCCCAAGAGCCAGAACTCTCTGAAGACACGCTGCGTCAATCCGTGATTAAAGAGCTTGTCGCCTATCTAGAAGAGCGCAAACAGACCGACTGTATTGAGTACTTTACGCTGCGACTTCGGGACTTACCTGCCAACGAAATCGAGGCAATTCTGGGCTTAACGCCCCGCCAACGGGATTACTTACAGCAGCGATTCAAATATCATTTGATTCGATTCTCATTTTCGCACCATTGGGAACTTGTCCACCAGTGGCTAGAAGTGGACTTGGAGCGCAATTTGGGACTTTCCAATCGTCAGTGGCAAATCTTACACGATCGCGCCACCGAATCTCAAGTTAAGCTATTGGAACTGAAGCAACAAAGGCTACCCGAAAGCGCGATCGCGCAACGATTGGGCTGTACGGTGAATCAAGTGCAAAAACAATGGTTTAAACTCCTAGAGCAAGCCTGGGAAATTCGGAATGACCAAGATTCCGGAGGAATGCCATTAGCGGATGAATAGGGTGTTATCACAATGGATCACGACTTAGAAACACGAACGCAAGTTCTATTGCAACTGTTACAAAATCTCGGTCTCGTCGATCGTACTGATCCTAAGACAGATTTGCTACAGCCACACTCAAATCGTGATTCAGCGGATGTCATGTGTGGGGCGGAATCCCCACAACGCTCCTCACACGAGGATTCATCACACCAACTGGGAGAGATACCTGCTGTGCAAGATCGATTTCATGCGCTGCTAAAACGCCGTCTTTTACTTGAGGCTCAACAAAACCCTCCACTTTTTCCTTGGGAGAAAGAGGCGGTTCATTATGAGGCTGAACCTGCAAGCTACGAGACGAATTCTGTTTTGGCGGCATCGTCTGTTTGGTTAAGCCAAATTCGCCACTTCAATTTGCCAATTCCCATGCCTGAAGCGGTGATGACCGAACTTCTGGCGCGGTGTCAGTCGGTGTTATTTTCGTCGCTTCGAGAAGGAGCAAGGCTGGTTCAGGCAGTAGACACTCTGTTTCCGAATCAGAGCCAACTGCTCAACAACGTTGCGGGCTATGTGATGGTGTCTCCGGCTCGGTCTACGGTCGCCAAACTGCAAGACCTGGCGATCGAAATTGGGGAAGAATTACCAGAGTCGTTTGACACTGCGATCGAAACTCAGCAAATGGCACTCTCGCTGTTGGCAGCCCGCGAGATTATCAGCACGCTGATGCTGACCGTTTCAGAACAGCAGCCGCAACTCACGCGGGAATGGCTCACCGAAGTAGGAGCCTTGACGCTGAGCGTAGACTATGAGGCGGATCGGCTACGAATCAAGGCGATGTTGCCTTGTGGGGGTAGCCTTCAGTTTCAGGGCGAAGAGTCTCGATCTCTGGTCGATCGCAATGATGCGGGGCGGCTGAGTTTGGAGATTCGAGAATTTCGGATCGATCGGAGCTATCCGCTAGAAGTTCGCTTGGGGGATCAGGATTTGCTCACTTTTGCGATCGCGTTCAGAAGTAGCGATTTACTGTAAGGCGATTCACTGTAAAGTGGGGAGCAAAAACAGCACGTTTTTAATCTCCACTTTTTGCTATCTTTTCGAGGCAATATCTTTTAGCGTTTCGGTGAGAGATAGAGGCGTTTCTGGTCGAACTTCTGCGATGCCTCTGCCGCAGCAAAGCTGTTTGCTCTCGAAAGCGCTTCGTTTTTCAAGGTCAATCTGTGAGCTTGATCTGGTTTCTTACTCCTCGAATACAGGAGACCAAAGTTCTGAGATTTGTACTTCCCAGCCTGGGAGTAAGTCTGGAATGGTTAATATATCCCCGTCTTGAAGCTGGATGGGGTCGGTGTTCGATCGCCGAATTTCGACCCATTTCTGTACGGGGTGGATCAAGATTCCGACTCGCGTTCCTTGTTCGAGGAACTGATCAATTTTGGCGCGGAGTCCTTTGAGGCTGTCGGTGGGTGACTTGACTTCAACCATTAAATCGGGTGCAAGTTCGGCAAAGCTTTGCGGGCTGCGACGCAATCGTTCTGCCTGAACAAACGAGACATCAGGGGCGCGGGTATCTGAGTTGGGTAAATTAAATCCTGCTCCTGCGCCGGTGACTCTTCCTAGTTTGCGCGGTCTGACCCAGTTGCGTAGCTGTGCGCCAAACTCGAAGGCAACTTCATCAGATTCGTAACCGGATGGACTCATAACGATAATTGCTCCATCGATGAGTTCTATTCGGTAATCGTCATCAAGACGAGTTTGCACTGCTTCGAGGTCTTTGGTTGTGAGAGACATCGCGAATTCCTGAAAGCTTTCTTTCTATTGTTGGGTACGATCGAGCTTTTTCATTCTAGAGTGAGCGATCGAGGTTCGGGACAGCGTAGTGTGTTCATTCAAGTCAATTCTT
>DATJEM010000223.1:0-3651 GCA_035496615.1 Leptolyngbya sp. | reverse complement strand
GGATCAAATCCGCAGCAGTAGCGATCCGACCGTATAAGTCGTATACGTCAGCATCCACGATCGTTACTGGCACAATTGAGCCTAACGCCGCTTCGCCTTCTACGTACACTAGCCCGTCCACATCGGGAGAAAATCGCACCGATCGTCCGATTCGCTCTCCCGTTTGGGGATTTTCTTGCTCGATCAGCACATCGATCACTTTGCCAACCTGAGCGCGATTCTTTTTGAGAGAAATCGGCTGCTGTAGCTGCATCAAGGCATCTCGACGTGCATCCATCACCGACTGCGGCAGCTGATCGGGCAACGTGTAGGCGGGAGTCCCTTCTTCGGGCGAGAAGGTAAATACGCCAACGTGATCAAACTCGTGTCGCTGAATGAACTGTTTGAGATGCTCAAAGTGTTCATCCGTTTCCCCCGGAAAGCCGACAATTAGCGTTGTTCGCAAGACAGCGTTCGGGATCTCAGCCTTTAATCGTTCGATGATGCTGTCATTCACCCGCCCTTGCCAGGGGCGATTCATCGATCGCAGCACTTCCGGATGAGAATGCTGGAGCGGCAAATCGAGATAGGGCAAAACATTCGGCGTTTCACGAATCGCTTCGATCACCTTCGGGGTCAATCCAGTCGGATAAGCGTAGTGCATCCGAATCCAGGGAACATCGACCTGACCCAAAGCGTACAAAAGTTCTGCAAGCTTGGGTTCGCCGTAAAGATCAAGTCCGTAATTGGTCGTGATCTGTGAGATTAGGATAATCTCTTTCACGCCTTCTGAAGCCAGGTGTTCTGCTTCTTGAACGATCGATTCAATCGTGCGAGATCGCTGATTTCCTCGTAGATGAGGAATAATGCAAAAGGCGCAACGGTAGTCGCATCCTTCTGAGATTCGCAAGTAGGCAACGCCTTCGCTGGTGGTGCGATATCGAGGAGTGGTTTCGTCCGCGATGTAAGTCGGCTCTTGAGAAACTTCCTTGACTCGCTCTCCGGCTTCTGCCCGTGCGATCACGTCCGCAATCTTATGATAGTCGCCTGTGCCTACAAGCGCCACAGCTTCCGGCAATTCGTCTAGAAGCTGTTCTTGGAAATGCTGCGCCATGCAGCCCGTGATCACAATTTTTTTGTCGGCTTCTGCTAACTCTACCAATGTCCGCACCGATTCTTCGCGGGCGGCTTGAATAAAGCTGCAAGTATTTACAATAACATAGTCTGCGAGTTCTTCGTCAGTATCGACCGAGTAGCCTGCTTCAACGAGCAGACCCAGCATATGTTCGGTGTCGATCCGATTTTTTTCGCAGCCCAAATGAGAGAAGGCGATCGTTGGCTTGTTGCCCATTTAATACTTCGGAGGTGAATAAGGAGAACTGGTCGAGAATCTTCGATCAAGAGCGATAGCTTCGCTGATAAATTGGCTCGATCGCTTCCGGGAGTTTCCTCACTTTATTCCCCACTCGAAGATGAAGTGGAGTTGGTCAGATGCAATCGTTTCGCTACACTAGAATCTATCATAGCGTAAATTTGAAATATTACGTTCTGTTAAATTAGATTTTTTGAAAAAGGCAGGGGTTCGATCCCTGCCCTTCTATCTTATCGACTCACTGATCGAATGAGCCGCCTATCGAACGCCTCACTTACCGGACGGAGAACGCTTCGCTGAATCGCTTAGTGATCGGTTCGGTTAAGAAAGACAGGATCGATTTTTTGCGCGTCACAATATCAGCGGTTCCTGCCATCCCTGGAGAAAGCTCGACTTCCCGACCGCGCACCATTATGGACTTGCGATCGAGCTTGACCTTTGCCATAAACACAGGTCCCATATCTTGCCCGTTGGCATCCTTTTCGACGATCGCGTTCGGGTCGATCGAAACGATTTCCCCTTCAATGATGCCAAACTCTTGATACGGGAAGGTTGCCAGTTTCACTTTCGCTTTCATCCCCGGACTGACAAACCCAATATCACGGTTCAGAATTCTCACTTCTAGAATTGAGCCGCCATCTTCAGGCAGCAAAGACAAAAGTTCTTCACCCTGCTGAATGGGTCCCTGCGTTGCCTTCAAGTTGTAAACGACTCCAGTAAAAGGGGCGGTCAAGACTTCGCGATCTTTACGCTGTTGAGTCGCGGTCGCAATTTCGCCTTGTTTTTTAGTCAATTCTTCTTGACGCTGTTTCAGTTGAGTCAAAACCTCTGATTGACGTTGAGGTGCCAATCCCATTGCTGTGCTTTTTGCCGACTCAAATGCTTGGCGCGATTGATTGATGCGCTGCTGCTGCGCTTCGGTCTGTTTGGCTAGTGAGGTAATCTGACCTTCCGCATCGTTGATTTGATTGATCGCAGTCGTCAACTGCTGACTCGCTTGAGCGACCTGAGACCGAGCGTTGAGAATTTCTAAATGCGGCACGGCTCCGGTATTTTCCAAAGTTTGCAGGCGTTTTTGGCGCTCTTGGGCAATGTCTAGTGCTTTACGAGCATCTTCTTTACTGCTTTTAGCGTTGGCAAGCGTCGCTTTCGCGTTGACCATGCTGCCTTGAAGTCGTTCTAAAGTAGACTGAGCTTCTGCGATCGCGGCGGTTTGACGGTTGGCATCTGCGATCGCGGCGCTCTGTTTATCGCCAAATTCTTTCTGACGCGACGCAATTAGCTGATCTTGTAGGGCATCCCCCGTCGAACTCTTCCCTTGGCTTTCTGCTTCCAAACGCCGAATGTCTTCTTGAATTTTCTTCGCATCATTTTGCAAACTAGCAACGTTCGTTTCGCTTGCTCCAGGATCAATTTCCATCAAGGTTTGACCCTTTTTGACAGTTTGCCCTGGCTGAACGTTGATCTTCGTGATCGTTCCGATACTGGTGGCGCGGAAGGGGCGGACTTCAGTAGACGGGATCAGTTTGCCGTTGGCGTTGGCGACTTCTTCTACTTTGCTAAAATGCGCCCAGCCGATTGTGCCGAGTACCAAAACGCTAATGCTACCTGCCATTAACCGTGTGTAAACCGGGGGTAGTTCTTGTACTGCTTTGCCCAACTCATAAGAAAGCGAGTCTTCTGGGTTGGCAAGCTGATGGCGGGTTTGCTGGGACTGAGCAGGACTGGAAGCTAGGGAGACTTTCATGATGTCGTTGTGTTAGGTGAGCGATCGCAAACCAGTAAATAACTCTAAGGTTCGGTGCTAAAGGCTGAAGGGTCTACTATTATTTACTCTAAATTGCTCGTGATGATCTAGTTTTTTCACTTATGTGTCTTAAGGTTTTAGCCCATCTGATCATTTGGTTTCGACCTTTTGTGGTTCCAGTGTGTTTTATTGCTGCTTGGGGTTTGATTTTGGTGACGGTTTGGCGGGTGTTTGAGGCGACTCGCGACGCGGTGAAGCAGGCTCAACAAATGCACCAAATCCCTTGTCCTGACTGTCAGTTTTTCACGGGGGATTACAATCTCAAGTGCCCGATCCATCCGATGGCTGCTCTGTCTGAAGCTGCGATCGAATGCCCTGATTATTTTGCCAAACCCTAAATTCCTCAATCTATGCTAGAGGGTGTTATGCACTTTGAAAGCGGAGTTCTACAAACTGTTTGACCATCAACATCGCAAATGCAATCAGGTGAAAGCCTGCTAGTGTTTCGGCTAAACGCTCGTAATCTCGCGCTAATCGGCGGAAACGTGACATC
>DATJEM010000222.1:0-5772 GCA_035496615.1 Leptolyngbya sp. | reverse complement strand
GATGATGTGTTACTTTTTTAGGTACATTATCAGGATCGTGATCGAGTAACCATTGGCGTGCGGCTGTTCGATAGTCTGGACTCAGTTCAATGCTATCGGTTCGCATATAGGTAATGTGTCCCGCTTCGTAAAGCGACTGTGCGACCTGCATTGTCTTTTCTGGGCTGAATTTGAGCCGAGATCCAGCCGCCTGTTGCAGCGTGGAAGTGACAAACGGAGGCGGTGAAGTGCGATTGACTAATTTACCTTCGATCGACACCACATGATGCGGAAAGGCTCGTGCTTGGTGAACTAAGCGATCGGCTTCGGCAGCACTAAGCACGCGATCGGACTCAGGAATCGATTGAGCATTGGGAGTGGCATCATCCGGTTGTGAAGCTTCCGACTCATCGATCGAGGTTCCTCCATAAAAAGCTCGAAATCCCTCGGCATAGTCTACAAACACATTCCAATAGTCCTGCGGCACAAATGCTTCGATCTGACGTTCTCGTTCACAGAGAATATGTAAAGTTGCGCTCTGAACTCGTCCCATTGATTTCGCGCCGTTTTGGAGTTGCCATAACAACGGAGAGCCTTTATAGCCAACCAGCTTATCTAACACAGTGCGGCAAAGTCCAGCATCCACTAAGGCTTGATTGATGCTTCTAGGATTCGCGATCGCTCGGTTCACAGCAGCAGGCGTAATTTCGCTGTAAACCACTCGCTGCGGCTGCTTTAGGTTCAAAGCTTGCTGAAGATGCCAGGCGATCGTTTCGCCTTCGCGATCGTCATCCGTTGCCAGAACGACCGTTTTAACTTGCTGGACAGCACATTTAAGCTGTGCGATCGTTTCTTTGCCGCGGGTTCCGCGTGGAATAAATCGACAGCGGATCGTGCGATCGCGAAGGTCAAATCCGAGAGAATCAATCCCATCATTCGCCAGTTCTCGAACGTGCCCCATACTGGCTCTAACAATCCAATCTGATCCCAAAATCTGGCTTAACTTTTTGACTTTGCCAGGACTCTCAACAATCAGTAGCTTTGTAGGCATCGCACAACACAGAACAAACGCACTAACTAATGTACCGTATTTCTACAAGTTTGAACAATCAAGACAAAAGACTGAGCTTGTACAGTACGGTAATACTTTATAGAACTTCCCTTGTCGCTATGATGCACGGCTTTATTCCCAGCGATCGCTATTTTCCCTACCTCAGTTGGACAGATATTCAATCAATGCCCAACAAAGAAAATGTGGTGATTGTGCAGCCGATCGGCGCGATCGAACAGCACGGCGCACATTTGCCTCTAGCGGTCGATTCTGCGATTAGCGCCGCTGTGTTGGGGAAGGCGCTAGATCAACTCGATTCCAGCATCCCGGCTTATGCTTTACCTCCTTTGTACTATGGCAAATCAAACGAACATTGGCACTTTCCCGGCACAATCACGCTGACGACTCAAACCTTACTCGCCGTTTTAACAGAAGTTGCAGAAAGTATCTATCGGGCTGGATTTCGTAAATTAGTGTTGATGAATTCGCACGGTGGGCAACCTCAGATTCTTGAAATTGCTTGTCGAGATTTGCATCAGCAATATGAGGACTTTTCGCTGTTTCCTCTATTCACCTGGAAAGTTCCGACAGTAAGCGCGATCGCAAAAGAACTTTTCACCGCAAAGGAACTAGAGCTTGGAATTCATGCGGGGGATGTAGAAACGAGTTTGCTGCTCTCGATTTTGCCAGATCACGTCAAGATGGCGCGGGCTAAAGCAGAATATCCTCTAGGTGAACCGCAAGCGGGGGTTCTCAGCATGGAAGGGGCATTACCCTTTGCCTGGATGACTCGCGATTTGAGTCGGAGCGGGGTGATGGGTGATCCCACAACTGCTACGAAAGAAAAAGGCGATCGAATTCTGACCGCGCTCGTTACCGGATGGGTACAAGTGCTTGAGGATGTTTATCAATTTTCGTTACCGACTGCATGGAAATGTAAATAAGTTTCAGGGTTTGTATTAATCTCTCTGCAAACCTTGCACAGGTTAGTAAACTTAAAGACAAATCGCAGATCTGATTTTGGAGGTTTCTTATGGCAGACGCGATCGTTCGACCCGTGCTTCAATCCGTGCAGGAACTTGATGAGGCTGTCAGAACCTATAACGAGGCTGATTGGCAAGGCGAGGAACTCTATCAGCATTGGCAAGAAATTCGAGATGCTTCACTTGAGCAGTTGCCCGCTGAATCCGATCCGCTCAAAGTTCCAGGAGAAGATAGCTACTAGATAGCCCATCGCGTTCCTGATGCCCATCTTTTGAATCGTGACAACCTAAAACGCTACAATGTGACGGTTGTATTCAGCAAACCTACCTTGATTGAGCGTTACACCCTGCCTGAGATGGGCGATTTGTGGACGGATCACTATAAGTTCAAAACCTGGCTACAAGTTGAAATTGCAGTGTGTGAAGCACAAGCAGAGCTAGGCTACATTCCCGCTGAGGCAGTCGAAGAAATCAAAGCCAAAGCCAAATTTGAGGTCGATCGCATTCTCGAAATCGAAGCGGAAGTTCGTCACGACGTGATCGCATTCCTAACCAACGTGAATGAGCATGTAGGAGATGCTGGGCGTTATATTCACTTAGGCATGACCAGTTCGGATGTGCTGGATACGGCGCTGGCGCTACAAATGGTCGCTAGCCTGGATGTGATCATGACGCAGGTAGAAGCGTTGATTCAGGCGATTCGATATCAGGCGCAGCAGCATCGCAATACAGTGATGATGGGTCGATCGCACGGCATTCACGCCGAACCTATGACCTTCGGGTTCAAACTCGCTGGCTGGCTAGCAGAAATGCTGCGACACCGCGATCGCTTGTGTTATTTGAGAAAGTCGATCGCGGTCGGTCAAATTTCGGGCGCGGTCGGAACTTATGCCAACATTGATCCCCGCATTGAAGCGTTGACGTGCGAAAATCTGGGACTTGAACCTGATGCCGCTTCAACTCAGGTGATCTCCCGCGATCGACATGCGGACTATATGAACTGTCTCGCTTTACTAGGAGCTTCGATCGAGCGGTTTGCAGTCGAGATCCGGAATTTGCAAAAAACCGATGTTCTAGAAGTTGAAGAATTCTTCTCGAAAGGTCAAAAAGGCTCATCCGCCATGCCGCACAAACGCAATCCGATTCGATCGGAGCGACTGACCGGAATGGCTCGTTTGCTGCGGGGATATGCGGTTGCAGCTTTAGAAAACGTCGCTTTGTGGCATGAGCGCGATATTTCTCATAGTTCAGTCGAACGGGTAGCGTTGCCGGATGCCTGCATTCTGACGCATTTCATGCTGGTTGAAACCACCGATTTAGTCAGAAATCTGCTGGTTTACCCCGAAAACATGGCGCGAAATATGAACGTCTACGGTGGAGTGGTGTTCAGCCAGCGCGTGATGCTGTCACTGGTACAAAAAGGATTGAATCGCGAGGAGGCTTACGCGATCGTCCAGTCATGTGCCCATCAAGCCTGGAATCGTCAGGACGGCAACTTTCATAAGCTGTTGAGTCAGGAGACTCGCGTTACCGAAGTGCTTTCACCTGCCGAACTGGATGAATGCTTTGATCCACAGGCTCACCTCAAGAACTTAGATCAGGTCTATCAACGGTTGGGCATCTAGCGATTTCGATGAGTGACAAAAATGAGCGACAAAGCTCGATCGATAGCGGCTGATGTTCGATCGAGCTTTTTCTTGTCTATTTCTTTGCCGACAACAATCTCCAGATTGCACTTCAAGAACCTACAAATTGACTTTGACTGATTGAAAGTAGACCCTTGATGAACCTAGCGAACTTCGATCGAGAAAGCATATTGATAGCCTTTGAAGTTCGATCGAAACACAAATTGGTAATCTCCGGTTTCAGAAAGTTGGCTCGTCCACGGACTCGACTGTTCAGGAGAGACGACCAAGTTTTTGCCGCTCGGCGCAATAATCTGGGGAAATACTCCTTGATCAACGGTGACAGTCAGTTGCTGTCCTTTGGTCAAGTTAAAACGGTAGCTGTGGTTGCCGACTCCGACAAAGCGATCGCGAATCTCGATCGAGTTTTGATGATTCCCCAACTGAATTTGCTCAACCTTTTCGCCGCATTCGCTTTCAGTCCTTGATTTGGCAATCCATCCAGGCATCTCACCCGCAATTTTGAACCAGCCGTCTTGCTCTTCTTTCACATCAACATAGGCACCATTGGGTAGTTTGCCAGCAATTGTAGAAGTCGAATTTGGAGCCGATCGAATATTCAGCGGAGCTTCTGGATCGTTGACTCTCGCCATCCGCACCACGCACTTTTCGACGGTACGAACTGCTTCGGAAGGATTGGGTGCAGCGGAATTGGGCTGGGAAGTCGTGGGAGGTGGTTGAGCGGTTGTAGGAACTGTATGAGCGCTCGGAGAAGCTTGAGGAGAAGGACTTGCTAGAGAATCTGTCGCGATCGGAGAAGACTGCGGCAAAGAAGAGCATCCCGCTGCGATCACCAGAAGGACTAGGCAGCCTGCAAAGCTTGACCCGGTGAATGAGTTAGACAACATAATTGAGGAGCGCAAAGACTATAGAATGAACTTCAGTTGCTTGGCATTAAATCACGGAACCCGCCGCAGAAATCGTTCCCCGAAAGCGCTAAACTAAAAGACCAGAATTTCTTGCGGCTTATGATTGTCGTTACCTTTTACAAATTTGTTCAGCTTTTCGACTGTGCAGAGCTACGATCGCCCATCCTTTCAGTGTGTCAGGAGCATCACCTACGCGGAACAATCTTACTGGCAAACGAAGGCATTAACGGCACGATCGCAGGCTCAAGAACTGCGATCGATCAAGTTTTGAGCTATCTTCGCCGTGATGCTCGGTTTGCAGATTTAGTCACGAAAGAAGCCAAGACGAATACGACGATCGTGTTCGATCGCATGAAAGTGAAGCTCAAGAAAGAGATCGTCACGCTAGGACTTCCAGAGATTGATCCGAGTGAGCAAGTCGGCACTTATGTCAAACCGCAAGAATGGAATGCGATCATTTCTGATCCTGAAGTGACTGTGATTGATGTGCGAAATCAGTTTGAAGTTGAGATCGGCAGCTTTGAGGGCGCGATCGATCCAAAAACTGCTGCATTTCGTCAGTTTCCTGACTATGTGCAAACTGCGCTTGATCCGACGAAACAACAAAAAGTCGCAATGTTTTGTACAGGCGGAATTCGATGTGAAAAAGCCTCGGCTTATCTATTGTCTCAGGGCTTTGAGCAGGTCTATCACCTAGAGGGTGGCATTCTTAAGTACTTAGAGGAAATCCCTTCAGCAGAAAGCTTATGGCGGGGTGAATGCTTTGTATTTGATCAGCGAGTTGCGGTGACTGAAGGTTTGAATGAGGGTTCTTATAGACTGTGCCAAACCTGCGGATATCCAATCTTGCAGGCTGACCAAACGAGTGCAGCCTGTTCAAATTGTGCAGTACGAGAGCATTAATTTTTCGACTGACTTCTCCCTATAGATTGACGAATTCATGCGATCGATTCATCAGAATAGAAAATCTTAAACATTAGGAAATAAATAATGACAGACACCGCTGGAACAGCAAATCTCGATGAAACGATCGCGCTTTTACAATCTGGATTAGCTTCAATTGATCCAGAAGCTGCTCTTGCGGCGATCGAAGCTTGGCAAGAGCAAGTTAAGGGAACTCAGATCGCAGAAACGTTGGGCGAGTTGAAACTGGCGATCGATGGCGGAGTTCGCAGCGGTGAAATTGGCGCAATTCTTTCTGCTCT
>DATJEM010000221.1:0-2055 GCA_035496615.1 Leptolyngbya sp. | reverse complement strand
TTTATAAGGGTAGCTGGTGGCGAGTTGTTCGATCACGCAGCCGTTTTCTTCGACGACAAAAATCTGCTGGCAGCGATTGCAGCCAAAGGCTTCAGTCAGCGCGATCGGGACGAGACGACCGCGACGGCGGCACGGGCAAGGATAATCCGTACCTAAATCAATCTTGTGATGCTTCTGGGTATGCACAAGCAGGATGAGAACTTTATTCAATCGGGGTTGATATTGCGGCAGCGGGATTCGATTTCCACAGCACCCCAGTCAGATTTAGAATTGAGCAGGCTCGGCATCTAAAATGACTGTGATAGCAAGTCTATCATTTTCACTCTAGAGACTCAGCCCCCTTAAGGTTCAGTTGTGATTTGTTTGTAACATTTGGATACATTGAGCAGCGTTTATGGCGAAAAAACCGAAGTCAGGCGATCGTGACCGAGTGGTGTATTCTGAGTTTGGCAATTCAGAAGTATTTGAACGAGCAGTGCCGGATTTGCCGCCAAATCAGCAGGATTTGCGGGTGCAGGTTTCTCGCAAGGGTCGAGGCGGTAAAACCGTGACGGTGATTGCTGGGTTTCAGAGCAAGCCGGAAACGCTAGCAGATTTGGCAAAGAAATTAAAAGCGCAATGTGGAACGGGTGGCGCGGCAAAAGAGGACACGATCGAGATTCAAGGCGATCACGCCCAGAAATTAGTCCAACTCTTAACCGGACTGGGTTATAAAGCAAAAATTAGCGGCGGCTAGCAGATGTTTTATGACCCGATCGCAGCAGGCTTCCAGGTTCCATGAAATCCGAGTGGAATCACTTCTGGCAATGCTAAACGACACACAGGCTGCTCATTTAAGCGATCGCTGTCAAAGATCCAAACTTCGCTCGTATCTGTGTTGCCATCGTAGACGACTGTCATTATCCAGCCTTGATTTGGGTCAGTGGCATCTGGGGCATAAATTGGCTCCGTTGGATAGCAATTTTGACCGAAATCCGCTTCGGTTAAATCACCTGTGACCTGATCAAATCGGGCGATCGCGCCAAAGATTTCTTTCGCTGGATCAACCCCTTGACGATGAATTGAAAGATAGGTGTAGCGCCAATCTTGTCCCACGTCACTCGGTTTGACAGTGGGAAACTCGCAGAAGCGATCGAGTAATTCTTGCTGGTGCAGAACTTTGCCTGTCAGCGGATCGACTCGAATTTGCCACAGCGTTGATGTTGCTGATAGCTGGGTTTCGCCTGTTGAAACTTGTCTCAAATATTCGTTGGTATCGAAATCAGCGTATCGAATCAGATCAATCACAGCATTACCATCCCGATCAACGCAACCATTGCCAAAGTGCCATTGATACCAGGCATCGGTTTCGCCTTGACTAACGAGGTTGAGCGTTTCTCGATCGAACACTAGCACCTGAGTTGCGTTCTCTGGTTTCCAATCAAATGATTCACTAAAGCTTTTAAGCTTCGCTAATAATGGCAGAGGATTCAATCGCACCGGTGAAACGAAGAATAAAAGATACTGTCCTGCCATGACAAAATCATGAATCAGCGGGAATCCGTCTAGCTGATGACGACTGCGCTGCTTGAGGTTTCCCGTTGCATCAAGACAGTACAAATTTAGTACCATATCTTTGCCAAAACTCGCCCCAAAATTGTAGATTTCACCTGTGTTTGGATCGCGCTTAGGATGGGCAGAAAAGGGGAGCGCATCGGGTAGACCGCCGAGATCATCCACTTGCTGAGTTTCGAGCGTTTCTAAGTTCAGCGCGTAAGGGTGTCCACCCTCCCAAAGGGTAAGTAAGCGATCGCCAATTGCCAACACCGATGTATTTGCCGCATTTTTTACGCCTTTGGTGAATCGATTGATGAGATTCCCTGGCGGTAACATTCCATAGCCGCCGTATAACAATTGCCCCGATCGTTGTTCATTGAGGAATTCTTCGGTTTCGACATAGCGATAAACGCCTGTTGCACCCGCATTGTGAAAGTGAACTCCCAACACTACACCATCGCCATCAAACCAATGTCCGACCCGAATTCCGCCGCGCTCTAATCGACCGGGGCCATTTCG
>DATJEM010000220.1:0-3327 GCA_035496615.1 Leptolyngbya sp. | reverse complement strand
AACGGCAACGGTGTCACCATGAAATCTGCCACTGTATAGCCTTGTTCCGCCGCACAGCGCAGGGTTTCTAGTGGATTTGAGTAGCTTGATATCAGAACCATCACGCTTGGATAGTTCAGCGTCAACAATCGATTCGTCAAGGTTGCGCCATCCTTTCCCCCATGTAGCAGCGGCATCCGAATTTGGCTATCGGGAGCAGGAATGTAAGGCGGATTTGCAATCAAACAATCCGCATCCGTCGGAGCCGCATCGAAAAAGGATTTGTTGTGCAAGATATATCGCTGATCTAGGTTGCATTGCTCAACTCTCGATCGAGCCACATCATATGCCGAAGGATTTAGCTCAAATCCATGAATCACAGTATTACAGCGCGATCGTACCAGTGAATTGATCACCGGACTCCCATCACCCGAACCAAATTCAACAATCAAATGAGAATCATCGCAGCGGGAAAAAACTAATCGCTCCAAGCAATGCGAGTAGAAATGCGACTCTTCAGGACAGAAAAATACTTCCGTTTCTGAAGCAGTCGGGGTCGTCGATCTTAATAGTGTCCCAGTCAAAATAGTGTCCTCATGAATATCCAAAAATCACCATAAGCAAGCCAGGGCAGACATTATGCCCACCCCAAATGAGTCTTTCATCGATCACTGAAACCTAATCTCAGGCAGTGATCCGGTCTGCACCCCCTGACGAATCATGGCAACGATCGCCGCGCCCGCTCGATCGCCCATCCGCTTTTCTTGGTCATATCCCAACAGCAGTTGCCAAGCTTGCTGCGGATACATATCAACGAGCGGCAACGTCACATTTTCGATCATCCATCGTCCGTGACGCTCATCTTCTTTGATATGCAGATCCCAATAGCCCATCGCTGAATCTGATAGCTCTAACCGTTGCGCGGCTGTAAGATAGTTCCGATAGGCGGAAGGACCGGCAACTTCAAAGTAAGCCAGTCCGCCGTTGTAGCGTAGAAAATGCCGCTTGCATTCCGTCAGCAGAAAGTTATGGTTTGTTGTTGCTAAAGCTTGCCACGGCACTAAATCGAAATAAATTTCGGGCTGAATACTCAGGCTAAGTTCGGTCATCATTTTGGCGAAAAACGTCGAATGCTTCCGCGCTAACCGACCGTTGCCGTATTCTTCGAGTAAGACCTTTGTAAGGGTTGCCTGGACTTCGTTTGCAGCCCCGCCCAAGATCCGAGACAACCGACTCGCTTCGACTAAACCATCGAACGAAGTGATTGCTAATAGATAGCGATATCCCTCGAACGGCATCTGTTGCCGCAGATAGATTGCATCCTCTGACAGTTCAGGCTCTAAGTCTGCTTGATATCGATCGAGCAACGCCTGCTGAATATCAACCGCATAATAGGCTTCACCCTCGATCTGGCTTAATTCCCAAGCTTGCCAAGCCGTTTCAATTTGATTACGAATCTTTTGTAGATATAGCGATCGCTCATTGGCATAATGAGTCAAATCATCGTACCAAAACAGATTTAAGCGGTTGATTCGATAAAGCACACGCTGTATAAATAGATGTGCGGCATCTGAGTGTTGCTGGTAAGCTTCTGTTAGCGCAAGCGTGAGCGCAGTTTCAAAATACTGAATTTGAGCTTTCAACGGCTCTAATTGCTGGTCTAGGTTTTCTGCTTCGATCAGTTCGCTGAATGTGAGTTCAGCTTTATAGTATGGATTGCTCTTCACAATCGCTCCGATCGCTTCAGGCACTAATGCTTGCGCGGGCGGAGATGTAACTAAACTACCCTGCATTTATTTATTTTCTGTGACGTAAGTTTCATTTCTATGCTCCTTCACTGCGGCGCGAAGTTGCATCTACCTCAGATAGAGATCAGTCGTTCTAAAGGCATATGTTTATCGCTTTGCAAATGCTGTTTTTGGAAAGCCAAGGTTTGCTAATAGTTGATTCCAAAGTTCAATGCTCAAGCTCCCGCCGGATGCCTGCTCATCCGGAATAAATCGTCTCTATTGTGTGTCACATTAAACTGAAATCGGCTGTTCGACTAGCTCAGACGGCTGAGCATCCTGGGTGGATGGCGTGACAGCCTCAACTTGTTTCGTTTTCTTGGGTTGGGACTCAGCGCCTACAGGCGGCAACAGATTCAGATCAGAATATAACCATTCTTTCTGTAGCTTTTGGATGGCAAGTTCCTTTTGTTTTGCTTCGATCTCAATCCAGGGCGCTTGGCGATAACAGCTTGGCATGACTGTAATATAATCGCTGTGGCGCTGATCCAAAAATGATTCTGCTCCGTTAGAGATATGAACCACTTGCCATTCAGGGTTTTCCCAGGTCGATCGAGCGGCTTCAAAAGCGACCTTTACGCTTTCATCCTCATAGCTTTCGACCTGCTGATGAATCACATGATGATGAGCATCAAACACTTGGGGAACGCCTGCGGATTGGCAAATCGAAACCAGTTGCTCTGCGCCGTAAGTATACTCATCATTTTCGAGCGTCAGCCTCAATCGAATGTTATCGGGCAAACGGCGAATCGAATCGATCAATCGTTCCGCTCGATCGCCTTTTCCACCATGAATGTTCATCAATGCCCACGGCGATCGCGGCAGTCCTAGCAAATCAAATATTCTCGCCTGCATCGATAGAATTTTGATGCTGTTCTCAATGACTTCGGGACGATCGGAACTCAAGACGACAAACTGATCCGGATGCAACACTAACCGAATCCCAAGCTTTGTCGCTCGTTGTCCAACTAAGCTCATGCCTGTGGCAAATTCATCTAAAACCGCCGCTCCCATTGGATCATCTGCAAATGGAAACAGTCCTGAACTCAGCCGATAAAGTCGAATCTTATTCGCTGCACAAAACTCGATCGCGACTCCCAATCGTCGCAGATTTTCCGCATACAATTCGCGCAACAGCCTTTCTTGCTCAACTAAATCAAATTGCAGCAATCGCTTGCGCGTAATGGTTTTGAACCGTACTGTCTTCGATGCAGAAATACAAACTAAACCGAGTTCAGGAATCATCATCTTGTTTCTTAATTTGCAGAATAACGAGCGTCACAGCGATCGCTACAGGAACGATTGATCTTTACCTATTTATCTTTTAATGGCTCATGTCCCCAATTTTTCAGAGAATAGCGCCAGCGAGTTTCCTCAATCTCACCGTCTGGTTTTTGTGCCAGATGTCGGTGAACATAGCTTACGACTCGTCGCATTTGGTTGAAGTCATCATTGTTATAGTCTGATTGTTTCTTGTTTAGAATCTCGATCGTCTGTCTACCAGATTGATGCCCGGTTGATTCTGCCTCTTCGCTCTCTTTCATGCCCACCGATCGCGACT
>DATJEM010000219.1:0-4721 GCA_035496615.1 Leptolyngbya sp. | reverse complement strand
CGGAAGCAGAAGGACAGAGAGGAAATACCACTGCTCCTTCAACGACATCTAGTACCAGGAGAGTTCAATGACCACCCTTACTGCTTTAACCGCGTTTGACACTGTAGCTGCCATGCTGGCTGACTCTCGCCAAACGATCGACGACATCAATCAAGCTTGCGTCGCCAAAGGTCTACCTTTAGCATTCGATGTTGGCGAAGACCTGACCAGTATCAAAGGAAATCGCGACTACCGATTTGAGGGTTTTGGGTTAGTCATAGGTTTGCCCCCGAAGCTTTCGTTTTGGGTACATTACCAACCGGGAAGCGCTAATCAGGTTGAAATCGGCAAATTCACAATGCCGGTCAACCTTGGCAAGCTTTCTTCAATTCGATCGCTGATTGGAAAATTGTAAGAACTGCTTCGATTCAGAAAGCTGGGTCAGGGTTTATCAGCAAGGCGGTCTGAACCCTGGCACTATGCCGCAGCTAAAGAGTATTTTCTCAGAACGCTGGAAAACCAAAGAATTGCAGCTTCGCCATCTTTGATGATGACATCCGTTAAATCGCGATTGTGAGCCAAAGTGTTTCTAAGGCTTTGAAGTTGGGTAAAACGACTCTGAACCGCCCCTTTACTGCCAAAGTAGGATTCAAAGTACTGCCAGTTACTGTTGCTGACAATTAATTCACAGTATTCAGACATATCAAAGAATTGCAGTCGCTTCTTAAGCGATTTGAATGTCTCTGAATTTTCAGAGGGATTATGTCTCAGGTATTTCTGGACTCTACCATCGATTTTGGCGACGAAGTGCTGCGGAATATAGGAGTTGGGATGAATGTCTTCCTCGTATTCTGTGGCAATTTCCAGAATCAATTGACGAATTGCGAGTTCTGCTTGCTCAAGTCGCTGTCGCCACTGATCTACGTCGCGTGAAACGTGAATCGTCGATTTGCCCTGATAAAGCTCATGGAGAAATTTGTTAATTCCGAGAGCAAGAAGCTGTCTGCGTTCCTTAATAAATGCCAAGTAACCCTCTCGGCTCATTTGCCAAAGTTCAGATTCAACTGGAACAAACTGACAGCGCAGTTGATTTTCATCAATGTTGAGTAGGTATGCTGATGGATCAGTGTTGAAGATGCTGTGATTGGTTGCAGAAGTGAGCAGGGCAATGTTGGCTAACTCATTGACCAGACTCTTATCGTAAGAAGAATTGGAACTGAAGATTTTGTAGAGCTTGCTTTTGGGGAAGATGTGGTGTCGCTCGATCGAATAAGTGCGCCCCACAATATTGTTGTAAAGTGGCAGTGAAGGATCAGCCCAGTCAGCGGCTCCGTTGCGACGAACGAGGATGTAAAAGATTTGATAGAGTCGGCTTCTCACGCCCTGTAGCTCTAAATCAGCCTCAGTCACTTCGAGATTTCCACCCCGGACGAGAGCGACCATTTTGATCAGTTCATCAACGGAGTTGGTTTCTTTCAAAATTCTGATATCTCGATCGAGCGATGATTCAGAACTGCTGCTGTATCGTCCCCACATCAAGGCATTGTAGACCCAGTATAGAAATTTATCGCGCGTTTGGGTGTCTGGAAACTTGAAGCCGTTGTTGGAGATGTAATAGATAAGCGGGAAGAAAATATACGGCGTACTTAGGAAAGAAGTGTCATCGATGTACCCATGTTTTGGCAGAACATTGACGAGATAATTGAGGGATTTCTCAGTTTTATTCCAGGCATCGATCAAATCATCTTTGGTTAAGCTTGAAACATTGTCAAAGACTCCACGAGAAGTTGCAATTACGGAAATGCAACGAGTGAAGAAATCTAAGTCGAAGTGAAAGTGGACTTTGCTGTATTTTTTGGCGGCTGCTCGCATTTTATCTTTGCAGTCTTCCCAGCGCCCGGTGATGAGCGCTAAAGCCAAATCTGCATCGGATAGCGGTGTACCCGCACTGTTCACAAGATTGAAGATTTCAACCACTTGCAGCGGATCTTGTTGTTCCACTTCCTGGATGTAATATTCGTAGTTTTTGATGTTGTCGAGACGGTTCAGTCGCTCTAGCTGAGTGAGGAGATACTCGGAAAGTTCACGATTGCTGCGGGCGACGCTGGCAATGTAAGCACCTGCCCCTTTCTGTAACAAGTCAGCAACTGCAATCCATTCTTGCTTTCCACTCATCAGGGTTTGGGTGAAGTATTGGAATTCCTCGTCTCCTAGATTGAAGTAGAGATCGGTTCTGGGCGGTTTGCCTTCGATCCAATTCGGCGGAAACCCTTTGATCAGGGTGTAAAGGGTAGTCAGGCGTTGTTGCCCGTCCAGAATGAGACGAGTGAAGGTGTTGTCTTCGGTAGGAGTACTGCCTTTGATTTTCGAGGGTATCTCAGCTTTCCAAACTAGAAAAGCCCCTGTTGGATAGCCTCGGTACAAGGATTGGAAGTATTTTTTCACTTGCTCGGAGTTCCACCGGAAGCCGCGCTGAAATTCGGGGAGAAAATAGCGATTCTTTTGAATATCGTCGATGAGGGATTGAATTTTCTGCGTGGTTGCCATTGCGATCGCGGCTCCGGGGGAAGATTGAGGTTAATCGATGCCTTAGGGTTGCCGCCGACGAAATAACACATCCTGTGATTTCTCTATGCGATCCCAAAGCTTGTTAAGAGACTCTTTATTATGGACAAGTGATCGCGATTATGGACAAGCAATCGCGCAAAATCGAGAACTGCTTCCTGTTGGGAGAGCAGAAGCGATCGCACAGTCTCGAGTAAGGTTTGTTCGAGGTTTGCTGTGTTTGCCATGCCTTGATTGCCTCAATTCTCTTTGCACTTTACTTTATTTGTGCAATGTTTAGAGGCGCGCTTATCCTCGCTTTTACCAATTTATTGCTAATGCTTCTAGCTGATCGCGTGCCTCAACGAGAGATTGTTCTCGTAGTTCAGTTTTCAATCCATTGGCATTGACAAACTCAATCTCTGTAATCCCAATGAAGTTAAAGGCTGTTCTCAAAAAGGGTTCCTGGAAATCCGATGCAGCAAGGTCAGAGCCAGGGCGAAAATCACGGCTCGTGGCAGTGATCACTAACATCTTTTTAGGCGTGACCAAGCCCTGAAATCCGTTAGCACTAACTGTAAACGTGCGTCTTGGTCGAATAATGCGATCAAGGTAGGATTTCAGCACTGCCGGGATGCTGAAGTTGTACATTGGAGTCGAGACAACATAGTAATCTGCCGCAAAAAGCTCATCAATCAGGTGGTCTGAAAGCTCGATCGCCGTTGCTAATTCCGATTGCTCTGGCGGAGTGAACTTTGCTTGTATCCAAGTGGCATCAATGTAGGGAATCGTATTTAACCCTAGATCCCGGTAAGTGATGCTTGCATCAGGATGATAATTGACTAAGATTAGCTAGAAGCTTGTGACCTACTGCCTTTTTCAAGCTGAGGCACATCTACCAGCGAAGCGATCACGAGTGCACTAAAGCCCACAAAACTAAAAATAAAATTAGTAGCGTGGGCATACTCCCACTGATTTCTCAGATGTACCCAGTCAGTTGGTACTGATCTTGCGGTCGCCTGTTCTATCACAACATTAACAGGCTCAATCCGCAGGAAATAGATCAGGGGAAACGCGATCGCTAAACAAAGCGTCCCTGCCAATGTCCACCAAAACGCAGGTCGGCGTTTGCGGACTAGAACCGTGAGGGCGATCGCGCAAAGAACTGCACCCATAGTAATGAATGCACCCGGTCCTGGTGCGCCAAAATATCGATACAAGCTATTTTGAATCGTTACATAAAGCGCTCCATCGTACTGCATCTTGGCAGGCAGTTCTAAAGTGTGGGCAAATTCTAAACCCATGAACAACGCGACGAAACTGAGAGTGATGAAGCGCCAAATTTTTAGAAACATCATGTCCTCCTAAAGCCAATACAAGCGATGCTCGTCAAGCGGGCTAGTCCAACCGGAAACGAGAAAAACTGAACGTGAGAGAATCCTGCTTTCTGCATCAGTACTAACAGTTCTTCTGGGCAAAAACATCGGTTTCCCCAATGCCACTGAATTAGTCTTCCAAGTAAGCTCGATCGAGTCACAACTAGAACCAATGGTGCGCCTAGACGGAGAACTCTCACCATTTCCTCTAAGCCCTGGGCTGGATCAGGCAAGTGTTCCAGCATATGGGCACTAATAACTCCATCAAAAGTACGATCTGCAAATGGCAACGCATTCACATCTTTTTGACACAGTTGATGCGAAATCTGTGCGTGGCTGAGTTGGTGGTGAGCTTGATTCAGCATTTCAGGAGATAGATCGACTCCGGTAATCCGCACGGTAGGATTCATGTTCTGAGCAAATGATAGACTAAACGCCGCTGTCCCGATCCCACAATCACAAATCGTTGAGTTGTCTTTCCAGTCAGGTGGAACATTGGCGGTTTTAAGGGTCTGCCACAGCTTCCGATACGCATCGCGATACCCTAGTAGACGAAGCTGTTGATGCCATCTAGAAGCAGCATGATTGTAAGTTTGAGCAAGCTGCGTCGTGGTGGGATAGACCCGTTGAACTGAGACTTGCCACCATCCGATCGTCCATTCCATTGTGCAACCTCCTTGATGTGCGCTTGTCCTTTCAAGGTCGCTCTCAGATGCGATTTCAGCCCTACTCGAACGGATAGTTGAAAGGATAGTTTTACAGCTAATAAAGCGGCGCTATGACTTGATCTAAAATCTTTAGAATCTCACTAGCCAAAAGGAT
>DATJEM010000218.1:0-2435 GCA_035496615.1 Leptolyngbya sp. | reverse complement strand
CTGATTCTCTGTGTACTCGGCGTTGCGTTTGCGGCGCATGGCAATGCCCGCCACAAACACTGCAAGAAATCCATAGCCATTGACCATTTCAGTGAGAGCGTAGGTCATCAAAATAGCGCTGAGAGCCACAAAATCTTCCATCAAATCATTAGAAGTCCGAAAGGGTTCTAAGCGCTTATCGAGCCACTTGATAATTTTGGCAAAGGCAAATCCGACGATTAGTCCGGCAAAGATTGCCCAGATCACATCCACCGCCACCCAGTCTCGGAACCAATCGTGCCAATCGCCTTTGTTAATCGAGTAAATGCCAAAATACACAAACGGAAACGCTAACGCATCGTTTAGTCCTCCTTCAGAGGTGATGCCGAAGCGTAATTCATCGCGATCTTTTGGATCTTCAAGCTGAACTTCTGAGGCAAGCACCGGATCAGTTGGCGCTAGAATCGCACCCAGTAAAATCGCTAACCCCCAATCTAAGCGAAGAATAAAATGCGCGATCGCTGCGATCGAAAAAATCGTAATCGGCATCAAAAACCCGATCAGTCGAGCCGTCGATCTCCAGGCATAAAATCGCATCGGGCGACTCATTTTTAGCCCGCAGCTAAACAGAGAAATCAGCACAACCAGTTCGGTAACTCGTTCTAAAAACTTGGCATCTGGACGAACTTGAATGAGGTCAAACCCATAAGGACTGAGAAAAATGCCGACGATCAAGTAGATCAACGCATAAGAAAGCGGTAATCGAGCAATCCATCCTGATCCCCATGTCACCATCAACAGCAGCAACCCAATCACCAATAGATCAAGAAGGTAAACATCCACGCTTTCATTTCCACTACTGAACTGGTAATTACTTTAGAGGGGAGAAGCCATTCGTCCCCTGTGTCTGATGGTAGATTCTTTGTCTCCTTAAGGCTTACGAATATAGCTTCATTTCTCATTGATTTTGACTTGATTTTGACTCGCGCTAGTCCTGCGTGAAATCCGCCTGCTTCTTCAAACCGAGCCGCGATCGCAACTTTGCTAACCGAATCAATATCGCCTCATTTTTTGCCGATTTTAGCAGATACTAATTCCTCTAAAAACTCGATGCAAATTGATAGTTTGGCTTGATGATAAACTGCTTAGATTTGTCGATACAACTCTACTTCTTGCCGCTTTCAACTAATGCTAATCCGCTATAAAAATCGGACGCGAAAGGATTGTGAGGCGCGATGGCTATTTCGCTCTTTAATTTTCATCCGCTCTGTTTGGCTAGAGCAGAGATCGTCGCTCCAACTCTCACCACCTACACAGCCCACGCACGAAAGATGTTTCGGAAATTTCATTCCGCTCAAACACGGATAAGGTTTTCTGAGAAATTAATGTTGATCTTCACCCGATCGCCCCATCTTTATCGATCGCTCTCAATCTTCTTCACAATTCTCAATTCTCAGTTCTCTCAGTCTCCCCGCCCGAATCGCTTAAGATAGATCTTTGTCTTAACGATGATTAGCCTGTCGTGATTCTCAGACTCAACTCTCAGCATCTAGCGAACATTCGTGTTCATGCCGAGCGCACCTATCCCGAAGAGTGCTGCGGCTTGCTGCTGGGCAAGAGTGACCCCACTGGGAAAACCGTCATGGAAGTGAAAGCGACGAAGAACGAATGGAGTGACGATCAAGGCGATCCCAGCAATCAGCGACAATATGAGATTGCCCCCGCAGAACTGCTGGCGGCGATGAAAGATGCTCGATCGCGCGGTCTTGATATTATCGGGATCTATCACTCGCATCCTGATCATCCTGCGATTCCTTCAGAATGCGATCGCGCGGCTGCCTGGTCACAGTACAGTTATGCGATCGTCTCTGTCCCCAAAGGAACTGCGGCTGAACTTCAAAGCTGGAGCCTCGACGATCAGCAGATTTTTCAACCGGAAGACCTCCTGATCGATGAAGGAAACCCCAAATTCGAGCGATCGAATTAATTTTGTCAACTTGTTCAGTGAAGCACCATGCTAAACCCAGATCTGGACGCAATCCAGTTAACGAACGATGACTACGCCCGATATTCTCGGCACATTATTTTGCCGGAAGTCGGACTCGACGGACAGAAAAAGCTCAAAGCTGCCAGTGTTCTTTGTGTGGGAACAGGCGGACTCGGATCACCGCTACTGCTTTATTTAGCAGCAGCAGGAATTGGGCGGATTGGAATTGTCGATTTTGATGTGGTCGATAGTTCAAATCTGCATCGCCAAATTATTCACGGGACTTCGTGGGTTGGTAAGCCTAAGATTGAGTCCGCAAAGCAACGCATTCTCGAAATTAACCCGACTTGCCAAGTGGATTTGTATGAGACTCAGTTTAGTTCTGAGAATGCGATGCAAATTGCTGAACCTTACGATTTGGTGATCGACGGGACGGACAACTTTCCGACGCGCTATCTCGTGAATGATG
>DATJEM010000217.1:0-4934 GCA_035496615.1 Leptolyngbya sp. | reverse complement strand
GAGCAGAGAAAGTGCGATCGAGTTCGGTTAAGACTTCTTCCGGGCAACGTTGCGCTAAAGTCGTTTCTGCAAGCCAAACCAACCGATTGCCGCTGCCGAATGGCGGAGTCATCGCTTGATTGAGCGCTTGCTGAATTCCATCGCTTTGATCTGGCGAAAATTTATCAAAGTTAAAACTTTCCCAGGTTGGATCGAGCGCTTGCTGCTTTAGGGTTTTGACGGCTTGGGCGATCGCAAAACTGTCTTCACCCCAGTAAAAGTAAATCCCCATACTAAACTCCGCTTCCCTCTGTCCTACAGTAACGTTAAATCTCTCGGAGCAAAATGACACTTTACCGTTAAATTGAAGAGTGGATTTCTAATTTACCGATTTACGGCGCGGGGCGATCGCACATTGGACGAGAACTATCAAACTTTCCTCAATCGGGTGATGCGGCAAACTCTACCGGACACTTACAAGTCCCAGGTGCAGCACATCCAGGAGTCTCCGAAGTTTCGGCTTTCGCCGGACGGAATGTGGCAACCAACCCCATTTCCAGGCTACACGGTGATCACGCCGACAGGTTCAGAGGATCGCAAAAATCGCGATATTTATACATCGCTCAAACAATATCAAGCCCAAATTGCTCAAACGCTAGGGTCTGAGATGTTTGTGCCAATTCCATCAGAAAGCTTTCATTTGACGATCGCGGATCTCATTTGGAGTGATGCGTATCTTCATGCGAGTGAGACTCCGGGCTTTGATCAACAACTGCGCGATCGAGTCGCCAATAGTCTCCGCCAGTGTCAATCGATCATTACGGGGCAGGCAATTCGGTTTCAAGTGGTGGGATTGATGGTGATGCCGCGAGCGATCGCGGTCTGCCTTGCAACCACCGATCGCAGCGGATATGAAAGAATTTTGAAACTGCGTCGATCGATTTACCAAAACCCAGATTTGATCGAAATTGGGATTGAGCAGCAATACTATTTCACGCCGCACATTACATTAGGCTATTTCGGTAAAGTGCCGTCGGATTTGGATCGCGATCGCTTGAGCCAAACCTTTGATCAATTGCATCAAGAATGGTTAGAAAACTATCCCGATAACGAGTTCTGGATACACCAAGTCGAATTTCGTAAGTTCAATAACATGGCGGAATATATCCGAGAGCCAGACTGGGCAAAGTTTCAGTTTTAAAACAGGGACTCCGATCGCTCGGAGTCTTTAACATTTCAGACTCAATCACCAGATTCAATCACCAGACTCAATCGCCAGACTCAATCACCAGACTCAATCAATAGAAAGACGCAATCATCCTGCTAAGTTTTTAGGATGGTCGAAGTCGTTCTATTGGAGTCCGAATCGGATGGATTCTCGTCCTCTCGCAATCGTCACAGGTGCTTCTAATGGCATCGGGTACGAACTCTCAAAACAGTTTGCTAAAAATGGGTTTGATTTGCTCATTACCGCTAGAAGCGAAAGTATTCATGAAGTGGCTCAGGAACTTGAGCAACTCGGCGCAAAGGTTGAAACGATTCAAGCAGATTTGGCAACTTATGAAGGCGTTGAACAGCTTTACCGCAAGATTCAAGCCGCAAATCGACCTGTAGACGCGATCGCAATCAACGCTGGAGTTGGAGTCGGGGGCGAATTTGCCCGTGAAACCGAATTAGAAGATGAACTCAATCTGCTCAATCTCAATGTTGTTTCGTCCGTCCATTTGGCGAAGCGAGTGATTAAAGATATGGTCGATCGGGGCAAAGGTCGAGTGTTGTTTACGTCTTCGATCGCAGCCCTAATGCCAGGTCCGTTTGAAGCCGTTTATGCAGCGTCGAAAGCCTTTCTGCGATCGTTCTCCCAAGCTATTCGCAACGAGCTAAAAGAAACGGGTGTCACTGTCACTGCCTTGATGCCGGGTCCAACAGAGACCGATTTCTTTCACCGTGCCGACATGGATGACACCAAAGCAGGCGAAATTAAAAAAGATGATCCAGAACAGGTGGCAAAACAGGGATTTGAAGCATTAATGGCAGGAAAAGATGAAGTGGTCGCCGGATCACTCATCACCAAAGTTCAAGGAGCGGTGGCGAAGGTTTTACCAGAACAGGTGAAAACTGCGCTGCACGGTAAGCTTGCCGAACCCGAATCCGCAAAATAGGACTTGAACCATGATTATATTCGCGCATTTTCTGGCGGGGATCTTCTTAGCTAATGGAGTCCCGCATTTCGTGAACGGTATCTCTGGCAACTACTTTCAAACTCCGTTTGCTTCACCGCCTGCGGTGGGAGAATCGTCTCCGATCGTCAATGTTCTCTGGGGAATGACCAACTTTGTGATCGGAGCGTTTCTAGTCAGCGCTGGCAGGTTTAAGTTTGGCGTGACGAGCGATACGATCGCGTTTTTCGCTGGAGCCTTGCTAATCGCGATCGGGTTAGCGTGGCATTTCGGTCGTGTTCGCAACTCGGCTAAAGCTGGAATATCGAGCAGAGAGAAACAGCCGCAATTTTAACAGCATTGAATTCTCACAGCACTGAATTCTCACAGCACTGAATTCTCACAACGACTTCCAACAACCTTGACGCAGACATCTAGAGCTAGGTGTCTGTCTGTTTAAGTGCGATTGATCGTTTTTGGTTTCTGGCATCTTTATCTAGAACCAACCTAGAGCGACACGCGCTTCGTGGTAGAACCGCGATAGATACGATCGGCTTGTTCTGGAGTCAACCACGGAGTTGCTTCAATCGAGTTCTCTGATTGAGTGGATGATCTCGGTTCAAAGGTTCGAGCCTTGCCGTTTGCGGCAACAGGTGACTGATGCACAAGCTCACAAGCAACAGGCGGGGCATTTGTTCTGTGATATTTTCCCGGAATCAAGCCGCCGACTTCTTCGACAGAAAGCTGGCTTTGCGGCGGAACGTAGGAATGCGTTTCCGGATCAAACGCTAAGAGTTCAGCCGTTTCTAGGTGGTAAATCCAAGCGAAGATTTCGAGCTTGCCTTGATAGAGACGCGAGTGAACGATCGGATAAGTTTGGAGGTTCTCGATCTGGGTAAGGACGTTTTCGGCGATCGTAATCTCTAAGAGTTCTTCGCCACTGTATTGAGAGTAGTTTTCTTTCACCAATCGCCGGGTTGCTTCCGAATGCTTTAACCACTCATAAACCAACGGCATTTCTTCTTCAAGCTTGCCAAGCTGCAACAGTCCTTTCATCGCGCCACAGTGCGAATGACCACAAACAATGATTTGCCGAATGTCAAGCGCATTGATTGCATATTCGACCGCTGCACCTTCTCCCCCATTTGCCGCGCCATACGGCGGAATAATATTGCCTGCATTGCGAATCACAAACAGTTCACCAATGTCCGCCTGCGTGATCAAGTTTGGATCAACTCGCGAATCAGAACAAGTGATAAACAACACGCGGGGCTTCTGACCCTGTGAGAGTTCTTCTAGCCGATCGAGGTTGTGTGGAACGTAGCTGCGACGAAAATTTTCGTGTCCTTGAATCAATTTCTTCATGCTGTCTTCCTAATTAGATCTGCCAATCGTCGATCGCGTCTTCTTTTGGGTTGGTGTTGCGGTTGGGGGTTTCGCGGGTGAACTTCAGATGAATCGATCGCGTTTGTTCTCCATCTTTTGCAACTGCCAAGATCGGATAATCGATTAAACCATCTTGGAATGACATTTGAAAGCGGAAGGTGCCGTCTGAACTCAGGGCAATCGTTTCGCCTGCGATCGAGACCATTGCATCCGGTTCAGTTGCGCCGTGAATAATCAGTTCTGCATCTGCAACGAGCCAAAATCGTCGGGGACGAATCGCTGGGTTAGGAATCATGCCCACACCCGACATGCCCACACCCGACATGCCCACACCCGACATCCCAGAGATTCCTGAAGCCGTTGGCATTGCCCACATTCCCATGCCAGATGGAAACATGAACGAGCGATTCGCTTCGATCGGAACCTGCTGCATTGAACCAGAGATTGATCCAGCAATTCGCTGAAGTTCTGCCCCTTGTGAAAGGTCGAAGATCTGATCATACATTCCATTGGGAGCGGCGATCATCGGGGTGTTCGCAGGCGATGACATGAAAGTATAAACGGTTTGCTCTCGTAGCTCGTCTTCCCAAGCGGCGGTGACAAACTGCGCCTCTTCCCAATCTGAAGGATAAGCGGGAGGAATTCGCACTGGCAACGATCGCGCTAACATCAGCCAGCCGCCATCAGCGGTTAGGTAGCCAATTTCGGCGAAGTAGTCGCGATCGCTCACAGGAATCGGGAGATACCAATCTCGCGCCATTTCATCGCATCCAAACTGCTGCATACTGTGGGGTCTTTGATGGTCTGAGTCAATATCGGTGACATCATACAGTCGCAGCACTAAGCTCTGCCCGCCTTGATTGCGGAGTTCTACTTTGTGTTCGTTGGGAATGTCCCAGTACGCATATGCCCATTGTGGATCACGCGGCATTAAAACGATGCGGCTTTCTCCATAGCCGTCTGGAAGCGGTGGTAAGCCTTGATCGACCGAGGCTAAAGCTTCACTGGATAAGTCAGCAGGTTCCGTTGCAAATCGCGCCGCTTCGACTTCGATTTGGGCAGCACCAGAGCGATCGCGATCCTGTCCTTCTTGCTCTGCTGCTAGTCCAATCCCGCCCAGCGCAGGCAGTCCTGCCGACCCCGCTGCGATCGAGGGTGCGGTTGGGAGTTCTGATTCGATTGGAGAAAGTTCGACGCTTGTGGGTGCGGCGGTTGGAGGCTCGGTTGCGATCGTAGCCGGTTCAAAGGGGGCGAGTTGATGGTTGATGTCTGAGAACTCAACGGTTTCTAAATCAGTTCCCGCATCGATTTCAGAAAGTTCGATTTGGGGTTCGACAGTCGGAGGTTCAGGCGTAGCACTCGCTGCGATCGTGACTTCAGGCGCAGGCTCCGAATCGTTTTTGCCAAATT
>DATJEM010000216.1:0-3870 GCA_035496615.1 Leptolyngbya sp. | reverse complement strand
GCTGTGCAAAAGGCTTCAAACAGTGTCCCGCTTGAAAATTAATTTCTAGGCGGGACACAACCAAAGCATTTTTTATGCTTCAACGCATTTTGCTAGAAAAATCTACATTCGATCGATCACGTTTCGCACAATCCCAATTCCTGTCACTGCCTGCCAACCGAATAAACCTGTGATCACCACGTTGATTAAGATATGACTGTATCTTGCCCATTCGTGACCTTTCTGCATAAACGGTGAAAGCGACGCTGAAACGGCAATTAGCCCCGTCATTCCCAATCCAATAATTAGATGAGGATTGACGAACAGCTTAGCGCTATTGATATAAGTTGATCCCATCGCTCCGACTGAGCCTAGAACCATCAATGCTAAGACGATCGAGCCTATTTGATAGTGTTTGATGTTGAATCGACCTTTGATCAGTTGTCTTTTGAGGTCGCCTTCTGCACTTCGCGCCCGTCGCCACTGAATGCCTAAATAGAAAGCATAAAGGGTAAGCGCAAACAGTACCCACATCAAAATGGGATGAACAAACTGACTATAAACCTTGAGGGTATGAAGAAGTTCGGGAGACATGATCTTCTCTGATAAGTTGACCCTCCACCCTAACACAAATCTTAATATAAGGCTTAATGCAAGAAGTGGCGGACTCCCGTAAACACCATGACGATTCCAAGTTCATTTGCTGCCGCGATCGAGTCTTGATCTCGCAAACTGCCACCGGGCTGAACGATCGCGCTAATTCCTGCTGCTGCCGCCGTTCGCACAGAATCATCAAACGGGAAAAAACCATCGCTGGCGAGAATTGCGCCGTTTACTTTTTCTTTGGCTTGTTCCAGGGCAATTTTGACTGAACCGACGCGATTCATCTGTCCGGCTCCAACTCCGATCGTGGTGCGATCGCAGGTAATGACGATCGCATTTGATTTGACGTGCTTACAAATTTTCCAGGCAAATAGGAGTTCTGCTAGCTGTTCGGGAGTCGGTTTTTTTTCAGTCACGACCTGCCAATCATTCGGATCAGCAACAATGTCATCTGCGGCTTGAACTAAGAATCCACCTGCAATTTGTTTGATATTCTCTTTTGCACCATTGCTCAAATCGGGCAGCGTTAGCACTCGAAGATTCTGTTTTGCCTGCAAGATAGTTTGGGCTTCAGGCTCAATGCTCGGTGCAACAATGCACTCTAAAAAAGTCTTAGATAAAGCGGTTGCAGTAGGAGCATCGATCGATCGATTCAATGCGACGATGCCGCCAAAGGCTGAAGTAGAATCGGCGTTGAAAGCTTTCTCGTAAGCTTCCGAAATTGATGATCCCATGGCTGATCCGCAGGGATTGTTATGCTTGATGATCGTTGCTGCTGGGTCACTATCGATGAATTCGGCAATGATCGATCGCGCGGCTTCTAGGTCAACTAAGTTGTTGTAGCTGAGTTCTTTTCCCTGAAGTTTCGTCGCGGCTGCCCATCCCGTCGAAACGGCTCCAGATTGATACCAAGCTGCCGATTGATGCGGATTTTCGCCGTAGCGTAATGCTTGAATCTGGGTTCCGGTGAGCGTGAAAGTAGAGTCTGTTTGCTTTTCTAGATAGGCTGAGATCGCTTGATCATAGCTAGCAGTATGTTTGAAAGCTTGCAACGCACAAGCTTGACGAAATTCGATCGCAGCTTCTTTGTTCTTGCGAAGCTCTTCTAAGTACAAAGGGTACTGGTTGGGATTACACAAGATAGTTAGATGAGCAAAGTTCTTTGCCGAAGCCCGAATCATTGCAGGTCCGCCAATATCAATTTGTTCGATCGCAGCTTCAAGCGACACATCCGGCTTGGCGATCGTTTGTTCAAATGGATAGAGATTCACCACCACTAAATCGATCGGGCGGATGTCCTGCTCTGCCAAATCTGCCAAATGCTCTGGTAGATCCCGACGCGCCAAGATGCCGCCGTGAATTCGAGGATGCAGCGTTTTTACCCGACCGCCCAAAATTTCTGGTGATCCCGTGTAGTCAGAAACTTTAGTAACAGGCAATCCGGCGGCTTTCAATGCCTGCGCGGTGCCGCCGCTGCTGATCAGATCAAAGCCAAATTCTTCAACTAATTGTTTTGCCAGTTCGATCAGTCCGGTTTTATCTGAAACGCTCAAAAGTGCCAAACGCGCCATCGATTTAGTTCCCAAGTACAAGAGAGATATTCAAGCATACCGCTAGAATCAATCCTGATGAATTAGCAACCCACAATGATGTTAAATGCGATCGCAATTCCGGCAAAATCTGAATCTCCTCAAGGCTCGATCGTCCTATTGCACGGTTGGGGCGCGAATGCCCAAGATGTCTCATTTCTCTGTTCGCTGCTGGACTTACCGGATGTGCAATTTTTCTTGCCCGATGCGCCGTTCCCGCATCCTTATAGCCCTGAAGGAAAAATGTGGTACGACCTTTCTAGCGCCAATTTTCGCTCTGATTTCAGCCAGCAATCCGATTTGCAAACGAGCCGTCAAGCCTTAATCGACTGGCTAACTTCCCTAGAGGATAAAACCGGAATTCCTTTATCTCGCACGATTTTGGGCGGTTTTTCTCAGGGCGGCGCGATGACCTTAGAGGTTGGACTCGCTCTACCGCTGGCGGGATTAATGATTCTCAGTGGCTATCAGCACGGCGCATTGAACCCGCGATCGAGCATTCCGCCAATTCTAATGGTGCATGGAAAACAAGATCAAGTCGTGCCGATCGCCGCTGCCCAGCAAGCCAAAGCGAATTTAACCCAGATCGGTGCAGCGGTTGAATATCATGAATTTGAGATGGGACACGAAATTTCACCTCTGGTTTTGCAGCAGGCGTACAAATTTGTGCAGCGAGTTTTGGGTTAAAGCCTGGTCGTTTTGATCGTGCTGCGAGGATCGTAGCTGCGATTGTCGCGAATCTTTTCGTATGCTTCCCGCTCGATCGCGCTCATTTCTTTTGGCGGCGCGATCGTCAGTTTCACCATTTGATCGCCGCGGACTCCCTTCTGATTTTTCCAGCCTTTGCCGCGCAACCGCAGCGACTGACCCGATCTCACCCCTGCCGGAACATTTACCGTCACCATGCCATCGGGTGTTGGCACGTCAATTTGTGCGCCAAGTACAGCTTCATCGGGCGCGATCGGCACTTCACAAGTTAAGTTGCCATCCGCATCAAACTGAAAGAACGGATGCGGTAACATTTCAACCGTTAGATACAAATCTCCGTGTTGGCTTGTGTAGAACCGACTAGAGCGACCTTTTCCACGGACTCGGACTTTACTTCCGGCTTTGGCTCCTGCGGGAATGCGAACGTTAATTTCATCGCCGTTGACGCTCAGGCGCTTTTCTGTGCCGTTGAAGGCTTCTGCAAAGGTCAACTTGATCGAGGCTTCAATATCGAGATTTTCTCCTACCGCGCGATCGTCGGTGGCAAAACCGCTTGGAGTGCGATAGCCAGCATTACGGAAGGGATCGGCAGAGCGTCCATACGCCGATCGACCCAGCAAATCGTTGACGAATTCCTCGAAATTGTCATAGCGACCAAATTCTAGATCATCGAAACCGCTGGTATTGAACGGCGATCGAGCACTCGAACTCGAAGACGACGATCGATATCCTCCTGCTTGCTCCGCTTGCTGCCAGTATTGCCCAAACTGATCGTATTTTTTGCGCTTGTCAGGATCAGAGAGAACTTCGTTTGCTTCGTTGACTTCTTTGAATTTGGCTTCTGCCGCTTTGTCGTCAGGGTTCACATCGGGGTGATATTGTCGTGCGAGTTTGCGAAACGCTTTTTTGATATCGTCAGCGCTTGCAGATTTGCTCACCCCTAAAATTTGGTAGTAATCTTTGAAGTTGGTTGCAGCCACTCGCTCATCCC
>DATJEM010000215.1:0-4057 GCA_035496615.1 Leptolyngbya sp. | reverse complement strand
TGGGGTGGTGGGAGCGGCTCCAGGATGCGCCTTGATGCCAATTCGGACAACCGGGTTTTTGGACGATCAAACGATCGAGGATTTATTTGGTTGGGCAATCGATCGAGGGGCATCGGTGATTTCTTGTAGCTGGGGCCCAAGCGCGGTTTATTATCCTTTATCCTTGCGTCAGCGCGCCGCAATCACCCGTGCAGCCACCGAAGGACGAGACGGAAAAGGTTGCGTCATTGTGTTCGCTGCCGGAAATGCCAATCGTCCCACCAGCGGCACCATTAACGAATCAGGCTGGCGCAACAATGCGATCAGCGGCAACACCAACTGGCTTGGCGGATTCACGGTACATCCCGATGTGATCGCCGTTTCAGCCTCAACTAGCTTGAACAAAAAAGCAGCTTATAGCAATTGGGGCAGCGAAATTTCGGTGTGTGCGCCGAGCAACAATGCTCCTCCGGGAATGGGATTACCAGGAATCGGCTACGTTGCCACTCCCCCAGAAGTCCGGGGGAACTTGCGGGGCTTGGGAATTGTCACCACCGATCGACGCGGCAATGATGGCTACGATGCAGGCGATTTCACCGATGGATTTGGCGGCACATCCAGCGCTTGTCCTTTAGTCGCGGGGGTTGCAGCGTTAGTCCTCTCGGCAAATCCTGATCTAACCGCCCAAGAAGTTCGCCAAGTGCTACAACAAACCGCAGACAAAATTGTTGATCCTGATCCTGATCCACAGTTTGGATTGCGTAAAGGAACCTACGAAACTAATGGTCGATGTGATTGGTTTGGTTATGGAAAAGTGAACGCAGCCAAAGCAACTCAAGCCGCAATTCAGCGACGAACTTTATTAACCGTGGCGCGATCGCTGTCCGAAGAAAATAACAATATGGTGATGATTCCCGATGGCAGTTTATCTGGAGTGGTCAGCGACATTCAGATCAATGATGCTGCGATCGTCAAAGATATCCAAATCAGCCTCAACATCACACACGCCTATTTGGGCGATATCGAAGTCAGCCTCATTTCACCGACTGGACAAATCACCCTATTACAAGGTCGAACGCTAGGAAGGCAAACTGCTCTAAATCGATCGTATTCTCTCCAAACGACACCAACCCTCAGAAGAATGCTCGGACAATCTGCACGAGGACGCTGGCAATTGAAAGTGGTTGATGCGATCGCTCATGATACCGGAATGATTAACCGTTGGAAATTAACGATCGGGGTTTAATTTCTCTACGTTTCTCTCCTGAGTTGAGTAAGAATCAACATCGGTTCCAGTGCTGCGATCGCATTCATCGACAATCGCACGACTTGGATTGGCTTGAGCCAGCTTGATTGCTTAAGACAGCAAATAGGTATAGCCGCTTAAACTACGCTCATAGTTCTGAAGTAACAACTGTGATTCTTGGAGCGTGATGTGGTGGTCTGCAAGCGCCTGTTCGGTCTGCAATCGAATGCTTTCGATCATATCTTCCACATCGTATTGCACATAGCCCAACACTTCTTTGATGGTGTCACCCCGGACAACGTGCTGAATCTGATAGCCTTTGGGAGTGAGTTGAATGTGCACCGTGTTGGTGTCCCCAAACAGGTTGTGTAAGTTGCCCATAATTTCTTGATATGCGCCGTTGAGGAACATTCCGAGATAGTAAGGCTCATCCGGTTTGAGCGAGTGTAGTTCTAACACTGACTTGACATCGCGCAGATCAATGAATTGATCAATCTTGCCATCACTGTCACACGTCAAATCAACCAATGTTGCTCGTTTTGTCGGTTCTTCATTCAAGCGGTGAATTGGCACGATCGGGAACAATTGATCAATGCCCCAAATATCGGGAGCCGATTGAAACACGGATAGATTCATGTAGTAAATCGAAGCCATGATTTTCTCAAGGTCTTCGAGATCATCGGGAATGTACTCAAGCTGACGCGAAAAGGTGATGATTTTGTGACAGCACGACCAATATAAGCGCTCTGCTCGTGCCCGTTCGGATAAGCTCAAATACCCAAATCCAAATAGATTAATCGCCTCTTCTTTGAACTGAGTCGCATCGTGATACATCTCTAGAAAGTTCTCGGTGCTAATTGAGGTGTAAGTTTCATAGAGATTCTGAATGATCAAATGTTCATCTTTCTGCGGAGGTTCGGGCGTTTCAGCCGCGACATCACTGGTGCTGAGAATATCAAACACTAACACCGATTGATGAGACGCGATCGCTCGTCCACTTTCACTTACCAAGGTTGGGACAGGTACGTTTGCGATCGCACAGGCATCTCTCACCGCTGCAACCACATCATTCGCATAGTTCTGAGTGCTGTAGTTTTTTGAGGCGTGAAAGTTTGTTTGTGATCCGTCATAGTCCACCCCCAAACCGCCGCCAACATCGAGATACTGCATATTTGCGCCCAGTCTCGATAGTTCGATATAGATCTGACTGGCTTCGCGCATTGCTTCTTTGAGAACGCTGATGGCAGAAATCTGCGAACCAATGTGAAAGTGCAGCAGTTGGAGACAGTCCAGCATATTAGCTGCGGTCAATTGAGTCACAGTATCAATGATTTCAGGAACCGTTAAGCCGAATTTTGCCCGATCGCCTGCCGAAGTGCCCCAGCGTCCAATGCCTTTCGCGCTCAGTTTTGCTCGAACTCCTAAGATCGGTTTGATGCCAAGTTTTTTGCTGGCTGCGATCGCCAGTTCAACTTCTTCGATCTGCTCCAACACAATGATTGAAGTCTGTCCCAATCGCTGCGCCAACATTGCCGTTTCAATATATTCCTGGTCTTTGTAGCCATTGCAAATTAGCAATGCTCCAGGTGTTTTCAGCAATGATAATGCGATCATCAATTCTGGTTTTGATCCCGCTTCAAGTCCAAACTGATGCGGTTGACCGAAGCGGACTAAATCTTCAACCAAATGGCGTTGTTGATTGCACTTCACCGGAAACACGCCTTTGTAGACACCGGGATAACTGTATCGTGCGATCGCTTTAGAAAACGCCGAGTTAATCCGCTCGATCCGATCTTCCAAAATGTCTGAAAACCGAATCAATAGCGGCAATCCCAAATTCCGCTGCTTCAAGGCATCGACTAGCTCAAACAGATCCAACGATCCGCCGCGATTTCCTTTGGGAGAAACGGTGACGTGCCCTGCTGCATTAATCGAAAAATAGGGATCGCCCCAGGCTTCAATTCGATAGAGTTCTTCGCTCTCTTCGATCGTCCAATTCGGCTTCTGCACCACTTCGGGCAACTGTAGCTTGCCGTTTGACTTGCCGTTTGACTTGCCGTTTGACTTGCTACTAACGGCTTTCAAGTCCCGATCGGGGTCTGACTGGTTTGAGTGAGCAGCAGCAGTGGAGCGTTCTCCCATCGTGATTTGTCCTCATGGCGGTGAATCTTCAAGCATCCAGTCTATCGCGCTCATCCCAAAACGGCGGTCTTTTGCATCACCCGATTCCCCGTTCTAGGCTAATCTAGGGTTTGTAAATTTCACTTCATTTTGGAGTCCAGCTTGGAACGCACATTTTTAGCCATTAAGCCCGATGGGGTACAGCGCAAACTGATCGGTGAAATTATTCGTCGGTTTGAGACAAAAGGGTTTACGCTCGTCGGTTTGAAATTCATGAATGTCAGCCGTGAGCTTGCAGAAAGCCATTACGGAGTTCACCGAGAACGTCCCTTTTTTGGGAGCTTGGTCGAATTTATTACGTCAGGTCCGATCGTCGCAATGGTTTGGGAAGGCGACGGAGTGATCGCGGGAGCGCGCAAGGTCATTGGCGCAACCAATCCGCTGAATGCTGAACCCGGCACGATTCGCGGCGATCTCGGTGCAAATATCGGACGGAATTTGATTCATGGATCGGATGCACCCGAAACGGCGCAAAGCGAAATTGCGCTGTGGTTCAAACAAGAAGAACTCGTAAACTGGCAGCCTGCGGCGATGGCTTGGATTTACGAATAAGCGATCGAGTCTTTGTAGAACTCCAGTTGATTGAAAAGTTGGAGTTCTACGAATTGGCTTTCGTTCTTTCGTTATGGGCAAATTTTTCCTAAACCGGAT
>DATJEM010000214.1:0-6528 GCA_035496615.1 Leptolyngbya sp. | reverse complement strand
CAAGGAAAAAATTTCAACTGACCTAAAGCAAGCAAAAGAAGTTGGGCAGCTTCGCACCGATCGAATTCGAGAGATTATGCGAAGCGCGATCGCAGAAATTACTTCAGAATTCAAGGCGGGAACCGGAGACTTACGATCGCTGGTGAAAGATGCTTTTTCAGGTGCGGCAGCGAGTTTGCAGGAAAGCAAGGATGATATCGCCGCCTCGATCGAAGGCGTGATCGAAGGGATTAGTAGCGCTCGTCAGCAACGGATTGCGGAAACCGAAGCAGAAGTAAAACGGTTGCAGTCACAATTGTCTGAGCAAGAAGACGAACTCGAACAAGATGTCGAAGCGGGCATGGATGGGCTAAAAGATGCCGCTAGAGAGATGTCGGCGGAGGTTCGGGAACAGATTGATACCGCGATCGATTCTATTCGCAACAGTGAGGAGGCTGCTTTGTTGAAAAAACGTTATGCCCAGGTTCAGGCACAGTTGGCAATTCTAAGAGCGAATTTGGCGGCGCGGACGGAAGACTATCACGATCGCGCTCAAGGGCATTTGGACGAAGCGAAACAATGGTACGACCAAGCTCGCCCGAATGCGGAAACTGCGAAGGAGCAGGCAGATCAAAAAATGTCCGAACTGGATCAGAAGATTGGTGAAGCGGGTGTGGCTCTAGCGCAGCGGGAACGCCAGGTGCGCGGACTGCTGAAAGATTTGCTCAAGCAAGCCACTGACATGGTGAAAGAAGCGGGAGACGCTCGATCGAAGTCTTCGACCAGACTGGAAGATGCGCCGAAACTGCCACCGACCCAAATTGAAATCGAAGATAGCAAAATTCGGTAGACGGTTTGAAGCGGGAAGGGTTCGATCGAGATTGAATTCTTCCTGTGTCTGAGTGATGCTTCAGTTTGGAGCGCCATACTATCAGACGATCGTGTAGTCGCTGAATTCTGCTGTTTCGGGCGGATTCTGGTAAATAGATAAAGGTGCGACAGAAATCTAAACGAAACCCACTAGAATGAGTTGGATTTAGAGAAGAGAGCGTAATTACACTATGCCCCGTCGCCAAGACCTCCACAAGATTTTGCTGATTGGCTCCGGTCCGATCGTCATTGGGCAAGCCTGCGAGTTTGATTACTCTGGCACTCAAGCCTGTAAAGCTTTACGAGATGAAGGATTCGAGGTGATCTTGGTCAACTCCAATCCGGCGACAATCATGACCGACCCCGAAACCGCCGATCGCACTTATATTGAACCGCTCACGCCCGAACTTGTTGAACAAATCATTATTAAAGAGCGTCCTGATGCACTGCTGCCGACTATGGGCGGTCAGACTGCGCTAAATTTAGCCGTCACGCTGGCGAAAACTGGTGTTCTAGAAAAATATAAGGTCGAATTAATTGGCGCAAAGCTACCCGCGATCGAGATGGCGGAAGATCGCAAGCTATTTAAAGAGGCGATGCAGCGGATTGGTGTTGCCGTTTGCCCATCGGGTCTAGCAGAAACGCTGGACGAATCGAAAGTGATTGGGCAGCAGATCGGTTCATATCCTTTGATTATTCGCCCCGCGTTCACAATGGGTGGATCGGGCGGCGGGATCGCGTATAACCAGCAAGAATTTGAGGAAATTTGTCAGTCGGGGTTAGATGCAAGTCCGGTTTCACAGATTTTGATTGAGAAGTCGCTGCTCGGCTGGAAAGAATACGAACTCGAAGTGATGCGCGACCTAGCGGATAACGTTGTGATTATTTGCTCGATCGAGAATCTTGATCCGATGGGAATTCACACGGGCGATTCGATTACCGTTGCTCCCGCGCAAACGTTGACTGATAAAGAATATCAACGGCTTCGAGATGCCTCAATCAAGATCATTCGTGAGATTGGGGTGGAAACAGGGGGATCAAATATTCAGTTTGCGGTGAATCCAGTGACAGGCGAGATTGTGGTCATTGAGATGAATCCGCGTGTTTCTCGCAGTTCTGCGCTTGCCTCGAAAGCGACGGGATTCCCGATCGCGAAAATGGCAGCAAAACTCGCAGTCGGCTACTCGCTAGATGAAATTCCCAACGACATTACAAAAAAAACGCCCGCCAGTTTTGAACCGACGATCGATTACGTGGTCACGAAAATTCCGCGCTTTGCGTTTGAAAAATTCCCCGGTTCCACGCCGTACCTCACGACCCAAATGAAATCGGTCGGGGAAGCAATGGCGATCGGGCGGACGTTTCAAGAATCGTTTCAGAAAGCGTTGCGATCGCTCGAAACCGGACGCGCTGGCTGGGGCTGCGATCAACAAGAAGTGCTGCCGAGCCTAGAGCAGATTCGCTCAGGCTTGCGGACTCCCAACCCCGATCGAATTTTTACTGTGCGTCATGCGATGCTCATGGGAATGCCCGTCGAGGAGATTTACGAACTTACCAGTATTGATCCCTGGTTCCTCGATAAGCTGTCTGACCTGCTCGAAACTGAGAAAGGATTGAAGCGATCGAGCCTGCAAGATCTCACCGAAGCGAAACTATTGGCGATTAAGCAAAAGGGATTTAGCGATCGTCAAATTGCTTACGCGACCAAAACCACCGAAGACGAAGTTCGCGCTCACCGCAAATCGCTAGGCGTGATCCCGGTCTACAAAACGGTGGATACTTGCGCGGCTGAGTTTGAAGCCTTCACCCCGTACTATTATTCAACTTACGAAGAAGAGAACGAAATCTTACCCTCCAGCAAGCGGAAAGTAATGATTTTGGGTGGAGGACCCAATCGGATCGGACAGGGGATTGAATTCGATTACTGTTGCTGTCATGCGTCGTTTGCACTGCGCGAAGACGGATACGAAACGATCATGGTGAATTCCAATCCTGAAACCGTTTCTACCGATTACGACACGAGCGATCGCTTATACTTCGAGCCGCTGACCAAAGAAGACGTGCTCAATATCATCGAAGCCGAACAGCCCGAAGGCGTGATCATTCAGTTCGGGGGACAAACCCCGCTGAAGCTGGCGGTTCCACTTGCGGCATTTCTCAAACAAGGAACGGTTCCGACCCAGATTTGGGGCACATCTCCTGACTCGATCGACGCTGCCGAAGATCGCGAACGCTTTGAAAAGATCCTGCGCCAGTTGGATATCAAACAACCTGCAAACGGCATTGCAAGAGACTTTGCCGACGCGAAAAAAGTCGCCCGCGAAATTGGTTATCCAGTCGTTGTCCGTCCAAGCTACGTGCTCGGCGGACGAGCCATGGAAATCGTCTACTCGGATGCTGACCTTGAACGCTATATGAAATATGCTGTTCTTGTCGAACCTGATCATCCCATTTTGATCGATCGCTTTCTGGAAAACGCGATCGAAGTCGATGTCGATGCGATCGCAGACCACACCGGAAACGTCGTGATCGGCGGCATCATGGAACACATCGAACAGGCGGGAATTCACTCCGGCGATTCTGCCTGCTCAATTCCAACCGTGACCTTAAGTGCCGCCGTCCTCGATCGCATTCGCACCTGGACGATCGAACTTGCGAGAGCGTTGAAAGTCGTAGGACTGATGAACATTCAGTTTGCGATTCAAGACGAGCAGGTTTACATCATCGAAGCCAATCCTCGCGCTTCTCGAACCGTACCGTTTGTCTCGAAAGCGATCGGAATCCCCCTAGCAAAAATGGCATCCCGCGTCATGTCCGGCAAAACGCTAAAAGAGTTGAACTTTACGACCGAAGTGATCCCCAAACATATTTCCGTCAAAGAAGCCGTTTTGCCGTTTGACAAATTTCCTGGAACCGACACGATCTTAGGTCCCGAAATGCGATCGACCGGAGAAGTGATGGGGATCGATTCTGATTTCGGTAAATCCTACGCCAAAGCGGAACTAGCAGCGAGTCAACGTCTGCCGCGCAAAGGCACCGTTTTTGTTTCCATGAACGATCGCGAAAAAACTGCCGTCGTTCCCGCAGTCAAAGAGCTAATGGATCTCGGTTTTAACGTAGTCGCCACTGCCGGAACTCGTAAAGCGCTGCAAGAACATGGACTCGACGTAGAACTGGTGCTAAAACTCCACGAAGGACGACCCCATGTTCTCGACTCGATTAAAAACGAGCAAATTCAACTGATCATCAACACGCCGCTGGGACAAGAGGCACACGAAGACGATCGTTTAATCCGGCGGACTGCTCTCACCTACAAAATTCCGATGATTACGACGATCGCAGGCGCAAAAGCCACCGCCGCCGCCATTCGATCGCTGCAATCCGAAGCGCTGACCGTGACCGCACTGCAAGACTATATCGATCGTTGAATCAGCGGGTTCAGCGGAATTAATCGATTCCGCTGATACCTTCTATCACAAGGTAGATGCAAAGTTCAGGCTGAACCCAGTATCCCTATAGAACGGTTTACGCAGGTTGAAGGTCAAATTTAGCACAGGACACTTCTCGACCCATTTACCAATTCTTAAAGCTTTGTAAAGACTTTCTCATATTGGCTAAAACCGCTGATTTGGCTTTTGGATTTTTGATTAAACCTGCTATTCTGTCTCACAGAAGACTCTCACATAAGACATTGGCACAGCCCGTTTTTGATAATGTAGTGGCTATCGTTGTAAGCATCGTCCGCTCCAAAGCTCGCCCTGATCAATCTGATTGAGATCTCTCTCAGGAGCTTTACAAATCTTAACTTAACAGTAGATAATTCTTAATATAGCTGGCAAAGCTATATTGTGCATAAACGTCAAAAACAGCACATCGATCCCAATCATCCTATTTTGATCGTTCGCCTCCAATTGATTTAAGAAGTTACTGCGATCGCTCATTAGACAGTAATTGTTTGCTCACTGCTTCATTTGCCTAAATTTTTCACTGCTCATCTTTTACACCCGCCGACAACCTTGCCATGAAAACTGCTCAAACTCCCACCGATTCCGTTCGTGCTTATCTGCGTGAAATTGGTCGTGTGCCGCTGTTGACACACGAGCAAGAAGTTCTTTATGGCAAGCAGGTACAGCGATTGTCGATCGTTAATTTAGTCCGAGAAGCGCTGATCGAAAAGCTCGGCACTGAACCCGAAGATACAGACTGGGCAAAGGCTGCGGAAATTTCAGAAACCGAACTGCGCCAGGTATTAGCAGAAGGTGAACTCGCCAAGCGTCGTATGGTCGAAGCCAATCTTCGCTTAGTTGTTTCGGTTGCAAAAAAATATACCAAGCGCAACGTCGAACTGATGGACTTGATCCAAGAAGGCACGATCGGAATGCAGCGCGGCGTTGAGAAATTCGATCCAACGAAAGGCTACCGATTTTCGACCTATGCTTACTGGTGGATTCGACAGGCAATCACGAGAGCGATCGCTGAAAAAGGTCGCACAATTCGCTTACCGATTCATATTACCGAGAAGCTAAATAAAATTAAAAAAGCACAGCGCAGCCTGTCACAGCGGTTTGGGCGGGCGGCAACGCTAGGCGAATTATCGACCGAACTAGACATTCCGATTACCCAGGTGCGCGATTACCTCGAACGGGCAAGAGTACCGCTCTCGCTCGATTTGCGGGTTGGCGATAATCAAGATACTGAACTAGGAGAACTGCTCGAAGATCCGGGAGTTTCGCCCGAAGAATTCACCACCCAAACTTCCCTGAAATTAGACCTTGATGCGCTGATGGCGGATCTCACTCAACAGCAGAGAGAAGTGCTGATTCTGCGGTTTGGATTGGATGATGGAAAAGCGCTAACGTTGGCAAAAATCGGCGATCGACTCAACATCAGTCGTGAGCGAGTCCGGCAAATCGAGCGCGAAGCCTTGACCAAACTGCGGAAGCGGAAGGGCGATATGGGCGAATACTTAGCAAGCTAAAGGGCGTTTTTAGCGGCGATCGTTGATCATATTGCCAAAATGACCCAGAATGTGGGGTTTAGGGGCGAGGATCTGCCGTATTGACAGATTTGGTTTGGGATTGCCCTTTAAAAAGCTTGTGCGAATTGAGTTTTGGCGGCGATCGACCTCAACATCTAAAGCCGAGATGAATTTTTTATCTTCATCGCGAATTTGTTTCTGAACTTGCCAACTCTGAGAGTGAGCGTTTCAGGAACAGATTGTATGAATCGGTTAGAGAAAACTTGCCTGACGGGATTGATCGCCTTACCTGTCGGAATTAGCGCGATCGCACTCCGCGATCTCAGCACTCCGCCCGCTTTCTCTTGTAGTTATATCGAGGCGCAAACCGCGGTTTCGATCCGGTTGCACTGCGCTCAACGACGAGCAGAACGGCAAACTCCCGAAAGTTTAGCCGCCGCGATCGAGATGCTTAAAGACGTGCCAACGGATGATCCCTACCGTCCGCAAAGTGATCGCCTCACTCACCGTTGGATCAGTGAGCTTTTCGCCCAAGCAGAGATAGAAATTCAGGCGGGAAACTTGGATAAAGCGGTTGCGATCGTGCGATCCCTGCCTGAAGAGGCAAAAGTGCGATCGTGGAAGGCGTTGTGGGCAAAAGGAGAAACGCTGATGCAAACTGCGATGGCGCAAATGGAGCAACGCAAATGGCAGCAAGCATT
>DATJEM010000213.1:0-3509 GCA_035496615.1 Leptolyngbya sp. | reverse complement strand
CAGCAAATATTCCAGCCCATTCCAGCCATCCGGATCAGAATGGTAATGTTGCCAATGGCGATTAAACAGAATCAACCATCCCGGCGGATACCAAAAACAAAACCAGTCAAACCGAGAAAACTGGAACGACATAGGCAAGCGATAGACAAAAGGTAAAGTAGACCACTCAATGAAATACCGCAGATCCGGTGCAAAACAGATCTTCCTTCAGGGTAGAACATTCGATTGCAGCCAGAAATCTACAGATCATCAGCGTTGAGGGTACGATGATAGGCAGCAAATTCCGATTCAAATTACGATCGCGCCGCTTATGACTTCGATCCGCTTGCCTCGATTGTGGAATGCCAAAGAACGCCCATCGCTGTCTCGCCAAATGATGCGAATCGGAGCGGTGATGATTGTGGTGTTCGTGGGAATTGCTTTGCTTGCCCCGCTTTTTCAAGCGATCGGACTGATTCAAAACCCCACCGAATTTCTGGACAATCCGCCTCATGCTGCCCCTAGTGTGGCTCACTGGTTTGGCACCTCTAGCTTAGGCTACGATGTTTTCTCACGCACCCTGTTTGGCACACAGGCAGCAAGTCAGGTGGTGATTCTCGCGACAGCATTAAGCTTAATCGTTGGCGTGCCGTTGGGAATGGTGAGCGGCTATCGAGGCGGCAAGCTCGATCGAGCCTTGTTGTTTTTGATGGATACAATTTATACATTGCCCGGATTGTTGTTATCAGTGACGCTGGCGTTTGTTGTGGGGCGCGGTGTGTTTAATGCTGCGATCGCGCTGAGTATTGCTTATGTTCCACAGTATTATCGAGTGGTTCGCAATCAAACGATCAGCGTGAAGACAGAGCTATTCATCGAAGCGGCTCAGGCAATGGGAGCAACCACATGGCGCGTTTTGACCAAGTATCTGTTCGCAAATGTGATTCAAAGCGTTCCGGTGCTGTTTACGCTCAATGCGGCAGATGCAATTCTCACGCTGGGCGGGTTGGGGTTTCTGGGATTGGGACTGCCGGATGAGGTTCCAGAGTGGGGACACGATTTAAGAGAGGCATTGGACGCGCTCTCGACCGGGGGGATTTGGTGGACAGCGCTATTTCCGGGGTTGGCAATGACGCTGATGGTGGTTGGGTTGTCGCTGTTTGGCGAAGGACTGAATGAATTTGTCGATCGTAAAGGTCGCTGACCGAAATAAGCGCCCAAATAGATTCCTAGATAAACTAAAAGCGCGATCGCTCACCCGAAACCGCATAATTCAATTCCTCGGTAAAATGTCACAAGTACGTTAACTGCGACCATGATTCCCGAACCTAAAGTTGATCCTGCTGTTGTTCCTTCAAGTCCTGACCCAAAGTGGAAAGTCTGGTGGGAGAACTTCCAAATCTTATTCGTTGCGCTGATTTTGGCGTTGATTGTGCGATCGTATATTGCGGAACCGCGATTTATTCCCTCAGATTCGATGATTCCAACCTTGCAGATTGGCGATCGTTTGGTGGTCGAAAAGATTTCCTATCGATTACATCCGCCAGAGTTTCGCGACATCATTGTTTTTGATCCCCCTCCCCAACTTCAAGAGCTTGGGTATTCTAAAGATCAAGCTTTTATTAAGCGAATTATTGGCAAGCCAGGACAGACGATCGAAATTAAGTCTGGCAAAGTGTTTGTTGACAACCAACCGCTGCAGGAGTTCTATATTGCTGAGGAACCCAGCTATCAGATGTCTGCGGTTCGAGTTCCAGAAGATAGCTATTTTGTCATGGGCGATAACCGGAACAACAGTAATGATTCTCACGTTTGGGGATTTTTGCCGCGTGAGTTTATTCTGGGTCGCGCCTGGATGCGGTTTTACCCGTTCGATCACATTGGAAAAGTGTAGACGATATAACCCGTCAAAGATTTAGTCAAGAAAAAGCGACTATTTCATTTTGTGTTTGATTTCGCCTCCCTGCTTAATCCTGATGGATACTGGCATCTTTCGCGATGTTGGAGGTCTTTATCGTGTCGCACCCTCGTCAGTTTGCCCAACCGCCTCTAGCATTTATTCCACCCGATTTTGATCTCAACGTCATGCGGGTTGCGAGAGCGATTCTTCCCTTCTGGATGCGGCGCAGCACTTCGATCGCAGACATCGAAGCGGTCAATATCGAACAGTTGGCAGAACTCTATCACCAGTTTCAATCGGGTAAAGTCCGATTGCTCTTAGCCTTTCGTCATCCGAGCGCTGCTGATCCATTTGCCATGATGTATCTGATGCACTATCTCTTGCCTCGCGCTGCACGAAGGCAGAGAATTTATCTCAAATCACCCACCCACGCGCATTTCATGTACGATCGCGGCATTCCTTTGTGGGCAGGTTCTTGGGTTGGCTGGGTTTATTCTAAACTGGGCGGCACTCCGATTCATCGCGGCAAGCTCGATCGTACCGGATTGAAGTCCGCTCGCGATCTGCTAGCAAATGGGCGATTTCCCCTGATGGCAGCCCCAGAAGGTGCGACCAATGGGCATAACGAGATTATTAGCCCCCTAGAACCCGGCATCGCCCAGATGGGATTTTGGTGTGTGGAAGACTTGCAAAAAGCCGATCGCACAGAGCAAGTGATCATTGTTCCGATCGGGCTGCAATACTCATATGTCAAACAATCTTGGGAACAGGTGGATCAACTCTTACATACATTAGAAATTGATACAGGAATTCAACCCAAAACCCCAGATAGATACATACGACTGTATGCGATCGCAGAACATATGCTAACCGTGATGGAATCGTTCTACGAAAAATTTTATCATCAGATTTTACCTTCGGTTGAGAACGCCGAACCAAATACTAGATTAGCGCTCCGACTGCAAAATTTACTTGATTCTGCCCTCGCGGTCGCTGAACAATATTTCAATGTGCCCCCCAAAGGAACGGTAATCGATCGCTGTCGTCGGCTCGAACAAGCGGCTTGGGATCTGATTTATCGAGATGATCTTAAATTGGGTGAGTTGTCTGCGGTCGATCGGGGACTGGCGGATCGCGTCGCAGAAGAAGCGAGTTTACGAGTTTGGCATATGCGACTGGTTGAAAGTTTTGTTGCAGTTACCGGAAAATATGTGATCGAAAAGCCTTCGCTCGATCGCTTTTCTGAAACAACGCTTTTGCTGTGGGACATGATCACCCGAATCAAAGGTGGCAATGCGTTTAAGCGTCCCAAACTGGGCAAAAAATCGGTTGTCGTTACTATTGGAACTCCGATTTCAGTGAGCGATCGGGCTGCTGTTTATCAAAGTAATCGTCGTGCTGCAAAACAAGCGGTTTCCGATTTGACTCAAGAATTGCAGGTTGCGATGGAAAAAATGATTTTTTGAGAGCGGCATCGGTTTGGAAAACCCGGCGATCGCCATTTCTCCCAAAAGAGTGAGGGATTTTGAAACGAGATTGCAAGAATCAAATCAGGTGTGAGGCGCTCGCTAAAAACCTTTAAGATCAGGATAAAGACTATGGCAGACTCAATGAAGACCGTCGATGTAGA
>DATJEM010000212.1:0-8069 GCA_035496615.1 Leptolyngbya sp. | reverse complement strand
GCAGGAAATGTCGGAATCTGTGAAGAATTATCCTCCGATCGTTTGGAGTCTTCCCGGTTTGCGCCCGCTCCAAGTTGGTTTAGTGTTGACATTGGTGGCAACTTCGATCGCGGGAATTCTATCGAATCCGCTGTTCACTTTAGCGACTGATTCGGTGGTGAAAACGCCGATGTTGCAGCAGGCAACGGTTAGAACTCAGCCGATCGCAGAGCAATCAATTCCCAAAACTGCTGAACTTCCTCAATCCGAAAGTCACGGCTAGATTGATCTAAACCTGAAATCGTTTGGTTGCGGATGTGACCGAGCGATTTTTTTATGCAGTTGGATGGAACTTTCGGTACAGCATTGGTTGAACGGGTTGCCCTTGAATCAGATGTCGATCGACGATCGCGCCTACTTCTTCTGGTGAAACGCGACTGTACCAAATCTCATCGGGCAGAACCAGTACCATCGCCCCATTACCACACTGACCCAAACATTGAGCAGGCTCGATCGACACCTGAGCAGGCGCAAGAGTTTGAAACGCTTTTAGAACTTTCGCTGCGCCTTGCTTGCGGCAGGCTTTATTCTGACAGATTCGTACCGTGATCATGATTCGACAGGCAGAAGTCCTTTGGTCGCTAACCATTCCCGGTTAAACAATTTCGATTGATAGCGGCTGCCACCATCACAGAGGATAGTGACGATCGTATTTCCGGCTCCCATTTGTTTGGCGAGGGCGACGGCTGCACCGACATTGATCCCGACGGAACCGCCCATAAACAGACCATCTTTTTCGAGCAGTTGATAAACGACACGAATTGCTTCTTGATCATCGATCCGAATCGCATCATCGATCGGTGCGCCTTCTAGGTTGGCAGTGACGCGACTGTTGCCGATCCCCTCGGTGATCGAATTGCCTTCTGAAGTCGTTTCTCCAGTTTTGACATAGCTATAAAGAGCGCTTCCCATTGGATCAGCTAGCACGCATTTGATCGCTGGGTTCTTTTCTTTGAGATACATCGCGACTCCAGCATAGGTTCCACCCGTTCCGGTTGCTGCCACCCAAGCATTCACTTTGCCGTTGGTCTGCGTCCAGATTTCGGCGGCAGTCGTTTCGTAATGGGCGTGACGATTGGCGAGGTTATCAAACTGATTTGCCCAGATTGCGTTCTTCATTTCTGAAGCAATTCTGCCCGACAGCCTGACATAGTTATTCGGATCTTTGTAAGGAACTGCGGGAACCGTCCGAACTTCTGCGCCTAACGTTCGGAGCAGGTCAATTTTTTCCTGGGATTGGGTTTCAGGGATAATGATCAGGCACTTGTACCCTTTGGCATTGCAGATGTGTGCCAATCCGATGCCTGTGTTACCTGCTGTTCCTTCTACCACGGTTCCACCCGGTTTTAGCAAACCTCGCCGCTCGGCATCTTCGATAATGTAGAGTGCCGCCCGATCCTTCACCGATCCGCCAGGGTTGAGAAATTCCGCTTTGCCAAGAATTTCGCATCCGGTTTCATCACTAAAGCTATTAAGCCGAATGAGAGGAGTATTGCCGATCGTGCTAACAAATCCGTGCTTGATATCCATTCCTAATATTCCTGTGAGTTCCCTTTTGCCATTTTGACTGATTCTAGGCGCGATCGTAGAGCGCCTCAGATCCCGCTACTTTACTTTCGCTTGCCGAGTATGCAAATCTAATTTTGCTCGTAGCTCATCTTTAATTCGATTCATGATCGAGGCTTCATCCAGCGAAGAGAGAATTCTGGTCACGACTGCTTTCGGGCTTTCTGTCCCCCAAGACGCATCATTCACAAGATAAACTTTGGTGACTTGTCCGATCGCGTAAGAAGACACGCCCGCCACCGCCGCTTGAGTCAGCGCAACCGAAAGATAAGGCGCGATCGACAGTCCTCCAGTGGCGGGAGCCGACAAACCTAGCAACCCTTTCAGCGAACTTAGTCCCAAATTGGCGAGTAGTTCACTAGCGGTGATTCCACCCATTGCGACTGCGATTCGCTGCAACAGTTTGACTGCGCCCTGTTGGGTCATGTGAATGCCGTAAAGCTTCGATAAGCTCATAATCATCGCTACATCGATCGCAGCACTGGTCATGATATCCAGCACCATAATCGGATTCACAGCGGTTACGATCGCTTTCGTCATGACACCGTTCCAAATCACCCGATTGGCGTTCTGATCGCGAATCGTCATTTTGCGTTGAACGAAGCGATCGTTAATGTCGTCCGCAAACAGCATCGAATTCAGCGCCACTAAAGCTTTTCCTTCTCGGTGTAGCACTTCGAGAATCTTCAGCTTCAGGTCTTGAACTTGCGGATCAGCTTTGAGCATTTGGGCAGACATCCGACCATCGGGGCGTTTGACCGCGCGAGCCATCAACGGAGAAGCCGCTGCCATCACAATTTCATCCGGCGAGAGCAGTTCCTTGACGCGCTCATCTCGGATTTTTTGATAGATACTTGCGCGATCGGCATCCGGATATTGATCAATTTTGTTAAACACCAAAATGATCGGTTTGCCAAATTCCCGCAGTTCTGAAAGGGCTTGAAATTCAACTTTGGTAATGTCACCGGAGACGATAAAGAGCAGAAGATCTGCTTGTTGGGCAACCTGACGGGCTAAAGCTTCTCTTGCCTCTCCATTGACTTCATCGATTCCGGGTGTGTCAATTAATTCAATTTGAGCATGACTTGTACTGGGCAACGTGACGCGCAAAATCTCTTGGTCGCTGCCTGCGATCGCTTCACTTTCAACACTCCAGCTTGCGGACTGCTGCGATCGCGTGACTCCATGAACTGCACCCGTTTCAAAAATCGATTGACCCAATAGGGCATTTAACAACGACGACTTACCGCGCCCGACCATGCCAAACGCTGCAATTTGCACCACCAGTCGATCGAGCTTTTCTCGCATCGCTTCCAGTCCATGAATTTCTGACTCCAAGCCCGATCGCTCTTGGGCAGTTAAATCTAGATTCTCAACTAGCTCTCTTAGCGTCGCTTGAGCCTGTCGATAATTTAACTCAGCTTGGATTTCGTCGAAGCCCAAAATCGCTTCGTCTAGCTCCTGATCAAAGGGTTTGCCAGCATCGGGAATGGAGTCAGCCATAAATTCACAGAGAAGGAGTTGATCTTCACTTCTCACATCCTAGCAATGCCGCCAATAAACGGATGGTCTATAAAAAATCGATCCTCAAAAGTAAGAATCGACGGTCATCGTTAGCGGTAGCGGCGATTGCGTCGAGCCACGATCGCTTTGCGCTTGCGTTTTTCCAACGGTGTTTCAAAATGACGGTGCGATCGCAAGTCTGCCAAAATTCCCGCCTTTGAGACTTGGCGCTTAAAGCGGCGCAACGCTGAATCAATGCCTTCGTTTTCCCCTAAAACCACTTGGGTCATGCTGTTCTACCCTCCAGTAGATTGTTTGTAAAATCGCAGATGCTCTTTCTCATTAGACAAAAAATCGCTGTCCACACGCTCGTATGCACAGCATCCCAGAGAACGAGTAACCTACCATTAGGCAGGTTAGCATAATTTCCAGGGTTAGCGCACAAGTTGATGTCCAAAACCCAAGTTCAGGGCGCTAAAGTTGGTACTCAGGGCGATGTGTAGGTTTTCCATGGCTGAAATCAACCACTGAACGCGATCGCGACGATAGCCTTCATAGTGATGAAATAAAATCGAGAAGCGCTTTTCCAAATACGGCTTGACGCGTTGACAAAACAGCACAATTTGCAGCAGGAGTTGAGTCGTCGAAGTTCCGCCCAGATTCGACAACAAATCAACAAAAACAAAGTGCTGCGGACGATTTGCGCTTTCGACAACGAGAAAATTCAGCAGTTGGCTACAGGTTCGCACGACTAGAAAATCCGTTAAAGGTTGCGATTCGCTCTCCAGGTAAATGTGATTCAAAAAATTTTCAAGCTGCTGATTGAAGTGCCGTTTTCCGTAAGCCGGATTCACGGCATCTGCTAAATAATGATATAGCTCTGATTTGAATTGCCGATACGATCGTACCTCTTGACAATGAGCGCGAAACCGATGAGCCACTTCCCGACAGGTATCGGTTCCGTTCACTTTCCCCGTGAATTGATGGAGCGCTGTCTTGAGCGATCGTTCATCTAATAAAGTCGGATTCTGCACAGGCTGAAGAATGCGGTCACTGACGCGGCGACGAATTTGATAAGTGACATATTTAGCCAGATCGATTTCAAACTGTTTTTGTCGATCGACTTGAAGCTGCCGGATCGAAGCTTGATGACTATCCGGTGTCCCTTCCGTCACCAGACAGTGTTCATATAAATAAGGATAGCGGCGAATCATTGTTCCAAAAGATTCAGATTCTTTCGTCAATTCTGGCGGATTTAGCACCGTCGCCAGCCGCTTGAGCGCTAGGTATTGATCGGTTTTCTGAAACGCTTGAATTAAATAACGCTGCTGTTTGATGATGCGCGATCGCGAAAAGTCCGCTGTAATGGGACGAGTTGGAGCGAGTTCAAATAAGGCGACCAGTTCCGCGATCTCGCCATCAGAATTAATCCGCGACTGCCAGCGATTGATCAAAATATGGCAGCAGCGGTTGAGAATAAACCGAAATTCTTGGGCTGAAGTCGGAGATTGAATCAAACGATCGAGATGCTTTTGTAGGTCTAGATCCGGGTAGCCTATCCCTTCGACAAATAAGACGCGGAATCGATTAATCAGCGATCGAGCCGATTCAGTCTGAACCAATCTGACAAAATGATCATAAAGTTGCTGTTCTTCTACCGTGATTCCACGACTTCGATGAATTAGCCCAGCCTTCGTAGTGTCTAGCACTTCTCAACCCCAGATTTCAGGAACAGTATATTTTGTGACTTCGATCGAATCTGACTGGGCAAGGTCAGAACATGGCTCATCCTAGGGGAATCCGTAGAGTCTCAGTGTAATCTGCGTCACTTCATCAAGACTTAATACAAACTTACGGAGTCTATTCACCGATTTTTATTCACCGCCTTTTATTTATCGATCATTGACTACGGCTCGTACTGCCTCCTTTCCGCGAGCAACTTCTGTAATCCGGATCAAAGTTGAAAGTTTACGCAGATTTCAAGCAAACGATCGGACTCATTCAAATCCTGTTCCTAACCTGAGATAGAGCAATCGAGCAATTACTTTTTCTACGATAGCGACAGAAAAAACTTAAGCATTAAATTATGGACTTCGGAATAAAAGGGAAAGTTGCAGTCATTACCGGAGGAGACTCAGGAATGGGATTTGCCACTGCAAAACTATTAGCGGCAGAAGGAGTGAAAATCGCTCTGCTCGACAAAACCTCAGAGCCACTCAAAGACGCGGTTGCTGAAATCAAAAAGATTGGGGAAGCGATCGCAGTCCAAGCAGATTTGACGAACCTAGAAGAAGTCAAAGCGGCAAAGCAACAAATTGTCGATCAATTCGGTGCCGTTGATATTCTGGTTCACGCAGCGGGTATTACAGGCGCTCAAAAAGAATTTTTAGAGCTAACAGATGAAGATTGGTACCAATCGCTTGAAGTGGATTTCATGACGGCAGTGCGGGTCTGTCGGGCTTTTGTTCCGCTGATGCAGCAGGCGGGTTGGGGGCGGATTGTTTTGTTTGGTTCAGAAGATGCAGTGCAGCCCTACACCGAGGAAATGCCTTACTGTGCAGCCAAAGCGGCAATTCTCAACTTTACGAAGAATCTGTCCAAAGCGGTTGCTAAAGATGGCATTTTGGTAAATTCGGTGTCGCCTGCTTTTATCGCGACTCCGATGACCGACAAAATGATGGAAAAGCGATCGCAGAAAATGGGGGTCGATTTTGATCAAGCGATCGAAAGCTTTCTCAAAGAAGATCGCCCTCACCTAGTTTTAAATCGACGCGGCAAAGCGCAAGAAGTTGCGGCTGTCGTTGCTTTTCTTTGCTCTGAACAATCTAGCTTCATTGTGGGTTCCAACTATCGAGTCGATGGTGGTTCAGTCGCGACGGTGCAGAGTTAATGAGCATTCCGACTTCTGATTCAAAGAGAATCCCGGATCGTTGCTCTACGATCGTCTGGGGCAGCGGTGATCAAACATTGGTGTTTCTGCACTATTTTGGCGGCGCGGCTTTAAGCTGGCAATGGGTGGCGGCGCAGATGCCGGACTACCGCTGTGTCGCAATCAATCTTCCTGGATTTGGTGGGGCACCGCCCTTAGAACAGCCTTCTTTGTCAAACTATGCGGCTGCGATCGCGGCGGAGCTAGAGCGGCTGAAGATTGAGAACTATACGCTGGTTGGGCATTCAATGGGCGGAAAAATTGCTCTACAACTAGCGGCAACCTGCGATCGTTCGCCTCAGCATCTCGTATTAATTGCGCCTTCACCTCCGAGCCAAGAACCGATGCCAGACGAGGAAAAAGCGCGACTATTGAACAATCACCCCAGCATAGACAATGCAGAGCAAACGGTAAAAAGCGCGACTTGCAAAGCTTTAAGCAAAGAGCAGCACGATCTCGCCATTCAAACCCAGATGGCAATCGATCGCACCGCTTGGCGCTGGTGGCTGTTGGAGGGAATGAACCATTCGATCGTCGATCGAGTCTCACACCTTCAAATGCCAATTACGGTGCTCGCTTCTAAAGACGATCCGGCAATTCCCTACCGCACCATTCAAACCGGGGTGATCGATCTCATTCCCAATGCCCATCTGATTTCTACTCAAGGGGTTGGGCATCTACTGCCCCTCGAAGCAACAGAGTGGGTTGTGACCCAACTGCGGAATTTGGACTAGACAAGGAGGGTGTTTGAGCAGGCGATCGTAAATTTCCAATACAAATTCTCGTGATTGATATCAAAAACAGTATCATAAGCTACAGAATCAACTCGCGTCGTACTCCGGCAACAGTTCTCGCTTCAAAGGATATTGTTATGTCACTCAAATCAAATTTTTGTACGATCAACCCGATCTCCTCCTGGGAAACGCTTCGCCCTCGCTCAATGCCTTCTGCGCCTCGATTCACACCTTCAATGTGGGTGCAATTGCTCAATCCACCGACTGCCTACAGTTTTGATCAAGCTTGGCTGCTTTGCCAATGTTCAGAAAACCAATGGGTGGCTTGGGTGCCAGAGTATGGCGAACTATTGCTTAGAACAGATGAGTTTTCCAGCTTGACTGAAGATTAGGGATTCCGTTGAACTGCGCGTCAAGATAGCACACCCCTTTTCGTGAGCGAGTCTAGAGAGCGGCAAGGGGATGAAACCTCTAAAGCAGGAATAGCAGGAATATGACAGCAGCGATTTGTTCGGGGATCGCGCTCAGCCTGCCAAAATAACATTTGATCGCTCACTTACTGCCTGTCCAAACGATGCAGGCGCGATCGTAGTAAATAGAAGGGCGGGGAGATTGCAAGTTTCCTCGCCACTTTTCAATTGTTTAATTCATCATTCAATTTCGCCCGGTTCTAAAATGCGTTGAAACAAGTAGCCCGTTCCTCGCGCCGTCAGGATTAGCTCTGGATTGCTAGGATCATCTTCGAGCTTGGCGCGGAGGCGCGAGATATGCACATCGACGACACGGGTGTCAACGTGGCGTTCGGGAGTGTAGCCCCAAACTTCCTGAAGGATTTCCGATCGTGAAAAGGGTTCGCCCGATCGGCTCACTAAAAGTTCAAGCAAGCTAAATTCCATTCCAGTCAAACGAATCCGTTCGTCCCCTTTATAGACCTGGCGCTTATTCGTATCAATGCGGATGCTGTTGATGTGAATCACACCCGAACTGGGAATTCCGGTGACACCCGTTTTATCGACCCGACGCAAGACGGAACGAATTCGGGCTTCTAGTTCTTTGGGGGAGAATGGTTTGACGACGTAATCATCTGCGCCGAGTTCTAATCCGGTAATGCGATCGGCGACATCGCCCAAAGCAGTCAGCATGATGATTGGTACGTCTGATTCTTTGCGGAGTTCTTGGCAAACGCCGTAGCCATCAAGCTTTGGCATCATGACATCCAAAACCACAAGATCCGGATCGGCGTTGCGGAAAGTGTCGAGGGCTTCTTCACCGTCTGCGGCTGTCACCACGTCATACCC
>DATJEM010000211.1:0-2003 GCA_035496615.1 Leptolyngbya sp. | reverse complement strand
ATCGAAAAATCGCGTGTTCGTAGGCTGCCGTATAGTATTCCGAAAATGATTTCTTTCCACCTGCTTTAAGATACTGCTGCGTATATCCTTGCATTGCAGAAAGTGGAAAGACACCGCTTCGGGCAGATTGCAAAACTTTCTCGTTCGTATCCGTAGCATAGATCCGACAGCGATGATAGATCCCTTCTTCTTGTAAGAGAATTGCCATTGAATAAACTTCTTCCCCAGTTGAGCAGCCCGCGTGCCAAATCCGAATAAAAGGATATGTTTTTAGCGTTGGCAAAACTAGATTTCTAAACGTGATATAAAAGCTTGGATCGCGGAACATCGATGTTACATTTACCGTTAAACTCAGCAAAAAACGATCGAGGCATTGGCGATCGTGCAGGACTCTTGCTTGAAGTTCTGAAATGGTCTGAATCCCTTCAACTCGCATAAAATTTTGCACTCTCCGGCTCCGCGAAGAGGGTGCATAGTTGCGAAAATCATAGCCGTAATAGCGATAAATGCCTTCAAACAGCAGTTGAACTTCAATAGTTTCGAGCGAAGGTTGCAGTGCCAACATGATTGGAAGCGATCGGGTTTATTTGGTTATGACATGATTTTGATTGAATTGGAATCCTCCGATCGCCGCATTTCCAGGATAAATTGCAGCCTGAATCAATCCAGCAAGCATTATTTTCATGAAGCTGCTCACCTTCGCGATCGTTCTAACTCGGTGCGATCGCATTGGCTTCAAAGACAGATATCAACTCACTCTATTCATTATTAATTGTTTTTTACATCTGCCGGATGCGCGATCGAATCAATCCACCCTCGCACTTACTGCTTGAGAATTGCTACCCTCTGGGGAAAGTATCGCAGATTGGATTTATGAACATTTTTGATCTACTCACCGGGGAACCGGATCACCTCGCTTTGATTGCTCCGGATCGTCCTGGATTGACCCATTCACAACTGCGAACAAATTTGTTGAGTCTGGTAGCTCAACTTCAACAGTTTGGGCTGACCTCTGGAGATCGAATCGCGATCGCACTGCCCAACGGCGCTCCCATGGTTCTCACGTTCTTGGCGGCAACGCTCTGCGCCACCGCCGCCCCGCTGAATCCGAAGTACAAAGCGGAAGAATTTGCCTTCTACTACGAAGATACGCAAGCAAAAGCATTGATTACTTTGCCCAACACGGGAGAAGATGCAATTTCAGCAGCATCGCCCGAAATGATGCAAATTCACGCTATTTCTCAGCCTGATGGAACACTGAGCTTTGAACGGGTGAAAGGTGAAGCTCAGTCAGAAAACAAAGTTGATTTGCCTAGCGGTGATGATATCGCGATGATTTTGCACACCAGCGGCACAACAAGCCGACCCAAACGAGTCCCGATTCGGCATCGCAATCTGATCGCATCGGCTCACAATATCATTGCAGCTTATCAACTAACTGCCGAAGATACAACGCTGTGCTTGATGCCCCTGTTTCACATTCATGGCTTAGTGGCTTGTATGCTATCGACCTTCGCGTCTGGTGGCACCTTAGTTTGTCCCAATGGCTTTAATGCGCTGGAATTTTGGCAATTCGTCGATCGCTTTCATCCTACCTGGTATTCTGCTGCGCCCACCATGCACCAGATGATCTTGGCACGAGCCAGCCGCAATGCTGAAATTGTCAAAGCGAACCCGTTTCGATTTGTGCGATCGAGCAGTGCGCCTCTAGCTCCTGTGATCATCGAACAGCTTGAAAAAACGCTGAACGCTCCCGTTTTGGAGGCTTACAGCATGACTGAAGCCGCGCACTTGATGACCACCAACCCATTACCGCCAAAAGTGCGTAAACCGGGAACCGTTGGGTTTGGCGTTGGGGTAGAAGCGGGGATTATGGATGAAACCGGGAACTTGCTGCCTCAGGGAAGTTTAGGCGAAGTGGTCGTCAAAGGGGCAAATGTGATTGATGGTTACGAAAACAATCCGCAGGCGAATGCAACTGCTTTTGTTCAGGGTTGGTTTCG
>DATJEM010000210.1:0-12250 GCA_035496615.1 Leptolyngbya sp. | reverse complement strand
GCGATGTTGATGGTCAAACAGTTTGTAGAACTCCGCTTTCAAAGTGCATAACACCCTCTAGAGATAACAGGTTAGCTTTTCACTGTGTGTGATAGTTGAGTCTTTCTCCCACCTCGGATCAGCGTTCAGAGTCGATCGATTTAGCACAATAATATCCGGTTCATATCCAGAATCTTCAACCTTGACCACACATTCTCTGGGAATGAATTAAGGTTGTCCTAGCCGCTCGATTTCTATTCATAGGTTAAGAAGATATCCGCCTACATCTGAATGCTTACCAATCGGCTTTGGCAGTTGAATGATTTCTCCATTATGCAAGCGATGAATTCATCAAATGTGATTGCTTGGGAAGAGATTGAACCATTTGTGCCTCCTTAGTGAGATTGTAATTGTGCATCCAGCGCTTTGCTAATGCGATCGCGTGCCTCTTCTAAATGGGCTTGAGTATAGATCTCCTTCTCATTGACTCTACCTATGGCGCGATCGATCGATTTGCGAAGCTGTTTTAATTCATATCGGGCAACAGTTCGCGCATCTTCGGGAGCATCCACCTGCCGCAACATCATCGAAATCATCGCTTCCATGTGTTGCCGCTGTAGGGCGCGACGCAAGCCCGATAGTTTGAGATTATCGGATGGTTTGATCACATCACCCCAAATGCTCGACTGTAAGCTATCAAACAAATCGGGAATGGTTAGCCCTTGTCCCGCTCGGGTTTTAAGCTCAGAATCCCGCAGTCGAGCCAATCGATCGTAGTCCAACAATCCATACAGCACAACGCTTTGTAGAAATAGAATATTGTCGTGAATCGGATAGTCAAGATTGGCAGTCGGTTCTGCGCCCCAATGTGACCAGCGAGACGGCGCTAACTTATTGAGAAAGTCGGGTGAAAAGCGAAACGGTTCCTCACTGAAAACATTCTTTTCGATCAAGGCTAGAGCTTGACGCTGTTGTTCGATCGACACAGGTTCAAACGGCAGTCTGCCTTTTGCATCGCCCGCCTTGAACCGATTAAAGTACTGTCCGCCCACATATTCTACTAAGAACGTTGAACACTGAAAGTAATAATCGAACACAGCATTAAAGGCGATCCGAACTTCGTTAAAGCTATCCCCTTGAAATGGATAGCGTTGATCAATCCGGTTCCACATTTCGCGGGCATTCGTAAGCTGCCACTGCGTGTAAGTGAGCAAATCACCGCTCATATCAAACACATTCACTTTTGGATCAAGATAGGTCAGATCTTCGTCTGTCGCGTAGGCAAGTTCCGGCGCAGGAGCGCGTTGAGCAATTTTATCTAGGGCGCGCTTTTCGGCTTGGGGCACGATCGCGCTGAGGGGAGTGTAGCCGTATTCGATCGCCCATTCATCATAAGGACCAACGGTGTGCGTGAAATAATCTCCTTGCTTTGTTCCTTGAGGAGCCAAATTAATGGGCGCATAGTCCATGACGGATGCGATTAGTCCTTTGGACTGGGTGATCGCAGTATTATTTAGCTCTTCGGGTTTGAGCATTGCGCTTGCGTGAAAATTGTGTCGCAAGCCGAGCGTATGACCCACTTCGTGAGCAATCAAGCTTCGCATAAATTCTTGAGCGAATGCTTTCGTTTCTGGGCTACTCGGTAATGTGTTCTGCAACAATGCCAGCGACAGATTACCCAGAGCAAACTGCTTTGCAGTATCTGTCCCCAAACATAGGTCTTGATTGTTACTCATGTGAGAACCAAAGCGCAATCGAGGAACGGACTTCTTCTCGTCTGTTTTGGCTTGTTTGTGTAAAGAATGGGCTGCCATGCCATAGTTACAGAGATTTGAATCGCCTGTAAGCTGCGCCACAAAGGGAGCCGTTCGCATCTGATTTTGCTCGACTAATGTGCGATAGTCTTCTTTCATGGCTCTAGCAAAGTCCGCCGAAACAATGATGTCCGCATCGAGAATTTCGCCAGTGAGCGGATTGACTCGCGAAGGTCCCATCGCAAAAATCGCGTCATTGGTATTGAACCAGCGGATTGTGTTGTAGCGCACATCTGCCGGGTCCCAGTCAGCATCATCGGGCATTTGCTGAACTTCGATCGCATCTTGAAATCCAATCTTTTCAAAGGCGCGATTCCAAAACAAAATCCCATCCCGCACCGCCTCGCGATATTCTAGCGGCACGCTGTTTTCGATCCAGAAGACGATCGGTTTTTTCGGCTTTGAGCGCGCAGCAGTTGGGTCTTGCTTCTGCAAGTTCCAGCGATTGATATAGCGAACAAAAGGTCGTCTAGCATTATCGTTCGTGTAGTCTTTGTAAGCGGTGACGAAATAGCCAATCCGATCGTCTGCCAATCGAGGACGGTAATCATTGTTTTCGGGCATGGCAGACAAGCTATAGCGTACTTTTAAGCTAAATGCTCGACTATCGGGTAAGGTTTCAATGTAAGTTGGAAAGTCTGATGATTTATCGCCTCCAGTAAATCCAAACACAGATTCAACTTCAACATTTTGCGGAAACGCTTTGACCCGATCGAAGTAAGAATCACTCGCATCGGCGCTATAAGAGCCGCCTAATGAGGCAGATAGCACCGGTAACAATCCGGGTAAATCAGCCAGTAACAAAGAATTCAGTTCGACTAAGAAGCTTTTGCGCTCTGCATGAATGCTGCGAATCGGTAATGTTTCAAGCACTGAATCACTAAACGATCGCTGAATGGATCGCTCCATCGGGGTTCCCGGCTCTGCTCGAAAATAGAGATTCGGCACGACAAACTGAATCGCGTTGTTGACTCGGCGAAAGGTAAAGAGAAAGTCTCCGATCGGTAAGCCGCTATAGATTCCCCGCTCTCCCACGCCAGATTCCAAAGTCATTGCCGCGAGATAGTTGTGCTCTAGCTGATCTGGCAATATCTCTGCAAACAGCTTTCCGGTTTTCTGGTTTTGGTAGAGTTTGAACAGTCCTGCGATCGGGGTTGCCTCTTTGATCACCTCATCAAACGGTTGAAGTTTCGATTTGTCCGGCTCACCGAGGTTTCGGGTGGGCTTTTGAGCAGGCTTTTGGGTCGGCTTCGGCGGAGATTGAGCGACCCCAGGCATAACCCAGTGGATGCTAATGGGCAGCATCACCAGCATTAAACCCAACAGAAAAGCCAGGAATCGCGATACTCGTTTCATTCGTGTCGTTCTACTCTAGAGATTGCGGGTAATTGACTCATGCAAGGTATTCGCTCGATCGTACCTCGCAGTCTACGGTGCGAGTAGAAATCAAGATATTTTTAAACCACGATCGCGGAATGAATCGAGTTTACACGCATTGTCTGAAGTTAGCATGACAATTTGATCTCAGCGTCGATCGCAGACCAAAAGAACTGCCCAAATTGCCATTGCTCTAAGATAGTGACTGGCGCGAAAGGTTCCTGCTGCTGTAATTGCTTCGGGCGTTCTAAACTGCAAGCCATTGCTATAAATTTGTTGGACAACGGATTCGGTCAGCGTCCAGGCTTGCGGGGTCATTTCCATCTGCATCAAAAACGCGGCAAGCCCAAAATTGATGCCCGTCCAAACTTCTAAAGGATGAGTTGCCTTCGGATTTTCAGGTGAGCCATCAGGGCGAACACCGTTTGCGGCTCCGATTGCAGTTTCAACTCCCATCTTCTGATTAAATTTAACAAAGCAAGCATCATAGATTGTGTTTAGCGTGGATTCAACGCACTCGATCGGCGCAACGTCTGGTAAGTTCAATAACTTCGCGTAGAACTGTCCGCAGAGTTGATCTGCCATGACAATATCTGAGCCACTGTCGCTGTCTAACCGATAGTAAGTTCCATTCCAAAGCTTATCTTGATAGATATTGCGAGACTGACCGAGCCAGCTTTGATAGAGTTCAACAGGTCGATCGAGAATGTTACCGATCGCGATCGCGCTTTCTAAGGCTGCAATCCACAATCCGCCACAGTAAGCGCTCACTCCTTGCAATCGCCAGTCATCGAACGTTTGATCGGGTGCGCCGGAGTTTTCGGGAATGCCATCGTTGTCTAAATCGAACTGTTTGAGATAGAGCAATGTCTCTGCGATCGCGTCCCAACAGTCTGCCAAAAATTCCACATCCGTTGCCCCTGTAAGCAAATAATCTCGATAGACTTGCAAGACAAAATCTGAGCCCAGATCTTTCCACAAATTGCAGTCTTGGTAAGCGGTATAGTTCGTTTTCTCCCAAACATGCTCATTCGGTGCGCCCAAATCGTGCGGCGTTGCACCCTGAGCTTTGCGAATTGCCATTTGGGTTGCTGCACCGATCGTAGAGTAATAGCCAATCACACGAGTGCGATCGTCTTGTTGGGGAATCGCACGGGCAAAGGCTCGAATCACTGATTTTTCGAGTTTTGACCATAGCATTAACAATCCAAATGAACCATACAATCGCACATCTAAGCTTTCATACCAGCGATAGTCGATACATTCTAAGACTGCGAACTGTCCGACCGGATCGCGTTCATCGGCGGCACTCCACAAGGTTCCCCCTTGAGTTAGCACATAGAGTTCATTGAACAATGCCATCTTGAACCAATCCGAAAGATCAGCGCGATCGAGAATAGGTTGTTGCCAAGCTTGGATCTTCTCTTGCCACGATCGATGATGTTTCAACCCAGTTCGAGCGATCGACCCGGCATTCTGACCATTGCGCCCAAAAAAGTCAGTATAGCGGCGGAAGTATTCCACCCCTTCAGCAAATTCTGTGATGGGAAAGTCCCAACTGAGAACAAAGGGAATTTGCATCGTCTGACCCGGTTTCAAGGTAAAACGCACGGCGATCGCACTGCCAATTCGCTCCCCGGTTGAAGCGGTTTCGTCGTCTTGATCAATCAATGAGCCATCTCGCGAGAAGCTTTCCCAAAGCTCTGATCCATCATTCGGATTCCAGCGAGTGTGATAGAACACTTCCCAAAGATAGGGATTAAGCGAAGTCGCGATCGCCCATTGCCCATCGCCTTCTTTAAGTTGATCATCTTTAAGCTGATCAACCCTACGAGACATAACGATCGCAAGCTGTTGCTCATTGCCTGTAAGCTGATTAAAGTTGCCTGCACTTTCGCGCAGTCGCGGCTGATACTCATACACCGGACTCCCATCCTCTCTAATGCGGATTTCCGGCGATTTCAGCGCGTTCGTGAACCATCCAACCATGTTTTCCCAACTCAACATGATACTCAGCGTAATCGGCTGATTGGTCGGATTGTGTGCTGTCCATTGAAACGCTGCAACCGGATAGCTTGTTTCTTGATAGTTGTTCGCTACGATCGGCGAAAATTGCTCACACGTCAACTGCGCTTGAAAAACATTCTCATAAGCAAACCAGCTACGCGGATACAACGCTGAGTAAGTTCCAGAATTTTTGGGATACGATCGCCAACTTTCCAATGTTCGATCGGTTGTCAGTGCATAGGTCTGAGAGCGATCGCCCACTTGCTCAAAGACGCTAAACTGGCAGGCAGGCATCGACTCAAAGGTATGTTCGCCGCCATCAATATGCCACAGATTAAAATCGCCTTTCGACGATCGACCGATACACCCCGCCCCAAATCCGCCCAGCGGCGCACCGTGCCATTCTCCATCATCCAAATTGCTGGCATAGCGCACTGTGTAAGGCTTTTCCCATCCCTGTCCAATCGGACGCTGCCAAGCACAAGCGGGAATTGGGACAGAATTAGGTTGAGTCATTGTTAAATTTGGCGATCGGCACTGCTCAATATACTACGATCGAACAGCTTCACTTCATCTAATCCTATGACTTCTCAAACCGAAATTCCAACCTTAGCCGATTTAGACTTTCTACCCTACATTGATCAAGAAGGTCAACTGCTCGATCAGTTTCAGGGCAAAATCGGGGTCTATGCAGTTTTTGACCAAGCAAAAACCTTAAAATTCATTGGCTTTTCGCGGGATGTCTTCCTCAGTTTGAGACAGCATTTAGTTCGATGCTTATCGGATTGCTATTGGGTAAAGGTTCAAGTGATCGATCGACCCAGCCGCACGATCCTCGAAACGATTCGGACTGCCTGGATCGAAGAAAATAGCGTAACTTTTGACAACGAGGAGAAATGGACTCAGCCGATCCAAGTCAAACAACTGATGACCGATGAAGAGCGATCGATTTATACCAAAGCTTATGACGAATTCACACAGATGAAAGCGCTAAAAAATGCCGCTCGTCGGGTGGAGTCTGGAATTATGGCTGAGCTAAAAGCGCGAAATGTTCAAGCTGAAATCCGATTTAATCCAAAGCTCAAAGAAGAAGGACTACTCGATTTGAAATAACAAAAGAGCCTCCAAAGAGACTCCCGAACATCATCAGAATCGATCAACTTTTTCAAGTCGCTTCTGATCTTTTCGGATTGAGTTCAAAGAAGGAGCGATCGCTGTAGAAACAAACTTCAAACTCTCTCAAAAAGTTGATGTGTCCCAGAATTAGAGGAACATTCGAGGTCTTTGCCCAAGCAAAGGAGAGCCGAACCTCCGGGAAATTACCTATTCGCGCATTTAGTAAAACAGCACGAGATTCAACATTCTGTAAATTGCCTGCCAGATCCAATTCGATATTAAAATCATTCCATTGCATTCCTAGCTGGGTTCCAAGTGCATAGGGAAGAACATTGACTGTGGAACCTGTATCAATCATTCCATCTACAGGAATGGTTTGTTCTTGATAAAAGAGTTGTAAAAATAAAAAAGGAGCCTCCAAAGAGACTCCCAAACATCATCAGAATCGATCGATCTCTACTTAACGGAAACCTTACCGCCAGCTTCTTCGATTTGCTTCTTAATATCTTCAGCTTCCGCCTTCGCGACCCCTTCTTTAACGGGTTTCGGTGCAGCTTCCACAAGGTCTTTGGCTTCTTTCAGACCCAGACCTGTAATTGTCCGCACAACTTTGAGAACCGCAATCTTCTTATCAGCCGGAACTTCTTCCAGTACTGCATCGAATTCGGTCTTCTCTTCGACTTCTTCAGCCGCAGCACCGCCGCCAGCACCCGGAGCCATCATCATCATGCCGCCGCCTGTCGCCGCAGCACTCACACCAAAGGCTTCTTCGATTTGCTTCACCAGTTCAGAAGCTTCGAGCAGGGTCAAACCCTTTAACTTTTCAACAATTTCATCAGTAACAGCAGACATGGGATTTACTCCTAATCAATTGAAAGGTTTACAGATGCAACTAGGCAGCATCTTCTTTTTCGGACAGTTGTTTGAGCGCTCTTGCCAAGCCAGTTGGTACCTCGTTGATACCCACCGCAAGCTGAGTTGCGACTCCGTTGATTGCGCCTGCAATTTGCGCCATCAGTTGTTCCTTAGAAGGTAGATCGGCGATCGCCTTTAGATCCGCTTCTTTCAGAACTCTGCCGTCCATCACACCGCCGCGCATCTCGGTCTTCTTGGCGGCTTTCTGGAACTCTTGGTAAGCCTTGATAGCACCGCCAAGATCATCTTTGACCATGACAAACGCAGAATCACCATGCAGCAGTTCATTCACTGCACTCCAGCGATCGTCGTCTTCGGTCGCTTTTTCCATGAAGGTATTTTTCGCCACTTGGCAAACTGCACCTTTCGGAATCAAGCGCCGACGCAGATCTGTCATTTCCGCTACGGACAAACCACTGTAGTTGATGATGAACATCAATTGTGTTTCGTTCAGCGTTTCTTTCAGATCAGCAACGATCGCTTTCTTGCTTGCTAACGTTCTTCCCACTCTTTCTCACCTCCTGATTTTGGGACGCAGCGAATATCCAAAAACAAACCCCGATTGGGTAAACCGGGGTGCATGAGTTCTAAAGATCACTAGCATTCTAGGAATCGAAAGAAGTCAAACCTCGGCAGGACATTAAGCACATTGGATAAAAATCCGTGTCACCCGCTGTCTTTGGTTTGGATATTCAGTTTTGAAACTTTTGTCTAAGCGGCATCTCCCACTTTGAGGTCTCGTAAGCTGCTGATATCGACCTCGATCGAAGGACCCATCGTTGACGACACATACATTGTACGCCAATAGCGTCCTTTTGCACCGGATGGGCGATTTCGGTCGATCGTTTCTTGCAGCGCTTTCAAGTTGGCGAGCAAATCTTCAGCCGGGAAGGTGGCTTTACCAAACATAACGTGAACGATTCCGGTTCGATCTGCCCGGAATTCGAGCTTCCCGGCTTTGAATTCTGCGATCGCTTGGGGCAAGTCAAACGTGACTGTGCCACCCTTGGGAGAAGGCATCAATCCACGCGGACCTAATACCCGACCAAGTTTTGCAACTTGCGGCATCACATCAGGAGTTGCAATTAATAGATCAAAATCCATCCGTCCTTTTTGGATTTCATCGATCAATTCTTCTGAACCTGCGATGTCTGCTCCCGCATTCGTCGCTTCGGTCACTTTCTCGCCTCGTGCAATTACCGCAACTCGGACTTCTTGCCCGGTTCCCTTGGGTAGCGCAACGGTGGTTCTCAACTGTTGGTCGCTGTACTTGGGATCAATGCCGAGGCGAATATGAGCTTCTGCGGACTCAGCAAATTTTGCGGTTGCCGTTTCTTTGAGGAGTTCTAAGGCTTCCAGCGGAGTGTATGCCTTGTCTTCAACTTTGGCACGGAGTTCTTTCGTGCGCTTTGATAGTTTTGCCATGGGTCTCCTGGGGTAATGTCGAGAAAAATCTCTCCCCCGAATAAGGGTTAGTCGGTAATGGTCACGCCCATGTTGCGGGCGGTTCCAGCGATAATCTTCATTGCTGCTTCGACATCATTCGCGTTGAGGTCAGGCATTTTGGTTTTAGCGATGTCTTCAAGTTGAGCGCGAGAAATTTTCCCGACTTTCTTCTTGTTCGGTTCGCCAGAACCGGTTTCAATTCCAGCCGCTTTTGCGATCAGTTTCGATGCAGGCGGGGTTTTGAGAATGAAGGTGAAACTGCGATCTTCGTAAACTGAAATTTCTACAGGAACAACCATACCCGCCTGATCGGCGGTTTTGGCGTTGTATTCCTTGCAGAACATCATGATATTGACCCCGTGCTGACCGAGCGCAGGTCCGATCGGTGGTGCAGGGTTCGCTTTGCCAGCATTGATTGCTAGCTTGATCACTGCGGTAATTTTTTTTGCCATCGATGCTTGACTTTCTGAGAGTCGATTAAATTTTCTCTACTTGATTTACTTCTAGTTCAACCGGGGTGTCACGCCCAAAGATTGAAAGAAGTGCTTTGAGCTTGTTGCGCTCTGGGCTGACTTCGATGACTTCACCTTCAAAGTCCTTAAACGGACCTGAAAGCACGGTAATCTTGTCGCCTGCTGCCATGTCGATTTTTCTGACTGGCTCCTGCTCTTGGGACTGTTTGAAGATGCGTTCAACTTCTCCATGTCCTAGTGGCATTGGTTTGACGTGACCGCGCCCGCGCCCATATCGCCGCTTTTGTTCTGCGCCGACAAAGTTGATCACGTTGGGAGTGTTTTTAATTACCTGCCACGTTTCGTCATCCATCAGCATTCTGACCAGTACATAGCCCGGAAAAACTTTTTCTGCGGCTTCTTTGGCTTTTCCGTCTTTTTGATGTCTGAGAATCGGGGTTTCAGGAATCTGAACTTCCAAAATTCTGTTTGCCACGTCCAGCGTGCCGATGCGCTGTTCCAGGTTCATTTTCACGCGCTTTTCGCAGCCTGAAGCAACCTGCACCGCATACCAACGGGCATTCTTGGCGGCGATCTCTTCTTGAACAGCTTCGTCGTCTGCTCGATCGTCGTATTGCGTTTCGTCTGAAGTATAGGTCATCCGAACACCTTCATTTGCGCCCATCGGAATAGCTGATCGACGAGATAAATCGTGGTTGCAGAGAGCGTCACCATCAGAATCACCGAAATCGATTCACCAATCAGTTGTTGGCGGTTGGGCCACACAACCTTGTCGAGTTCGTCTTTGGCTTCTTTTGCAAACTCGTTGGGATTAAACCCCGATTTTTGGGTTGTTAATGTTTCTTCTTTCTTTGCCACCGCTATGCTCCATCCACTAGCTCGATCGACTTTCTATGATAAAGAGTTTTCTCGATCGCGGCACGTCATCAAGCAAAACTGCTATTCATGCGAAATCAGAGTAATTCAGCGCGCCCTGGAGGACTTGAACCCCCGACATCAGGTTTTGGAGACCTGCGTTCTACCAACTGAACTAAGAGCGCCTATGCTGAACGACTCTGATTGCGTTCTGTATCTAGTCTACCATCAACTAGGTCAATGGACGATCGAAACGTTGCTTTAGGCGAGTTGCCTTGCCGATCCGCTCGCGGAGATAGTACAGTTTTGCCCGACGCACTTTTGACCGACGTAGGACTTTGACGCTTTCGATCCGGGGAGAGTGCAGCAGAAAAACCCGCTCAACTCCGACCCCTTGAAAGATTCGACGAACCGTAATGTTCTTCGAGATGCCTGCGCTGCCTTTGGCGATTACAACGCCTTCATAGGGCTGTGTCCGCTCTTTGCCTCCCTCTTGAATGATCACGCCGACACGAACGGTATCCCCAATATAAATCGTGGGGATATTGTCTTTTAGTTGTTCCGCCTCGATCGAGCGGATGATTTCTTGCGCTTTCATAAAAGGGTTCAAACTCACAATCGCGTATCTTAGCGTAAGATCTGCCACTTTGTCTATATCATTTTTGAAAACCACTGCTTGAATCTTAAGTCAGGCTTAAATTCAGAAATTATCCCCCCATACAGGATTGAATTCTTAGAGCAAGATCAACTCTACTAAACTTTATAGAATTCGCTACAGATTTTAAAAGTTCAAGCGTTTCTCACCAAAATGTCTCATTGGGGCTAGGTTCATGGTTTCCGCGCTGTTTTTTCCACATCATTTTGCGATGCACGTTCCAGACGGGTTTCTGAATCTGCCTGTAACGTTGGTGACTTGGGTGTTTGCGATCGCGCTTATCGGTATCAGTCTGAATCGAGTTCAGGCTGAATATCAAGAGCGCACGGTTCCTTTAATGGGGGTTTGTGCAGCATTTATTTTTGCGGCACAAATGATCAACTTTCCGATTCCGGGTGGAACTTCGGGACACTTGCTGGGTGGAACCCTAGCAGGCGTGCTGTTAGGGCCGTGGGCGGGATCGCTCGTGATGACGGTTGTGTTTATGGTTCAAGGTTTTTTGTTTCAAGATGGCGGATTAACGGCGCTTGGGGCAAACGTTTTCAATATGGGATTGATTGGAACGTTTGGCGGTTATTACTTGTATCGATCGATTCGCAATGCGATGGGTCGCGATTCGCTTCAGGCTGTGGTGACTGGAGCCGCGATCGCCGCTTGGACAAGCGTGGTGGTTGCTTCGATCGTTTGTGCATTCGAGCTTGCTTTGTCGGGAACCGTTCCGCTTCCGGTGGCGCTAGCGGCGATGGCAACTTGGCACGTCATGATTGGCATTGGTGAAGCAGTTATTACTGTGATCGCTGTGAGCTATATCTACAAAACTCGCCCTGACTTGATTTATAGACTCGCGCCTTTGTCCAAAACGGAATCTTCTCAACCGTACTCTTCACGTTAAGGATCTAGTTATGTCTGCTTCACAAACTCGAAACCGGGCTTTTGTGCTTTCCGGTTTAGGAATTGCTTTGTTAATTGCTGTGTTTCTTTCTCCATTTGCAAGTTCTGATCCGGATGGACTCGATCGAGCTTCGCAAGATCATGGCTTTGAGAAGAACGCCGCAGGAGAACCGATCTCGCATCGATTACCGTTCTATCAAGTGTTTGAGGAGTATAAGCTGCGGGGTGTGCCTGAGCAGATTGCGACACCTGCTGCTGGGCTGGTTGGAACCTTAGCGGCATTCGGTCTAGCTTGGGGCGCTGGAAAAGTTCTTGTTCGCAATCGTGAGCCATAAATCTAAATGATCTTGCTGCATATTGGCGCACTTCATCTGGCTGATGCCGAGCAAAATCTAACTGCTTGGCATCGACTGATTCCGCGATCGCGGGTATTATGCGTATTGTTATTCGTATTCGCGACGGCACTCACTCCCAACGGTCGCTGGTGGACATGGGCGATTTACGGAAGTGCGATCGCGTTCATCATTTTAGCGAGCCGGATTCGACTACCGGTTTTATTCAAGCGAGTTGCAGTTGAATTTGTGTTTATTGGGGTTGTCATTCTTGGAACGTTGTTTCGGGGGGGTGGCGATCTGCTATTTCAGTGGGGCTGGATACAAGTCACGACCGAAGGTTTAATTGTTTTGGGAAGTGTTTCGCTTAAAGCGTTTTTATCGTTACTC
>DATJEM010000209.1:0-3487 GCA_035496615.1 Leptolyngbya sp. | reverse complement strand
GATGCTTTGCTGGGTCCGAGAGCGCCCCAAGCGGCAAAAGACGAACTCCGCAATCAGCTTGGACTCAACAAATCCCTGCTGTTCCAATATTTAGACTATATGGGGTCACTGCTGCGATTTGATTTAGGGAAGTCTTTGACCACGCAAGGACAATCCGTTTGGGAGATTATTAGTAACTTTTTTCCCGCAACGGTTGAACTTGCGATCGTCAGTTTGGCGATCGCGCTGGTTGTCGGTATTAGCGTTGGGGCACTGTCCGCCTCGCGTCCCAACACTGCGATCGATGCCGCCGGACGATTGTTTGGCATCATTACCTACTCGATTCCAATGTTTTGGTTTGGCATGGTGTTGCAGCTTGTGTTTGCAGTCGGACTAAAGTGGTTTCCGTTGGGAACCCGATTTCCAATTACGATTGCTGTGCCCCCAAATGTCACGGGGCTTTATACGATCGATAGTCTTCTCAGCGGCAGTTTTAGTCAATTTGTTACAGCCCTCTACTATCTTGCCCTGCCATCCCTAACGCTGGGGGTTTTGATCAGCGGCATCTTTGAACGTATTGTTCGCGTCAATTTGAGGCAAACCCTTCAGTCTGAGTATGTCGAAGCCGCCCGTGCCAGAGGAATCCCAGAATCGAAGATCTTAGTAAACCATGCGCTGAAAAACGCCATGATTCCGGTGATCACAATTCTGGGACTCACGCTCGCTGCGCTGCTAGGCGGAGCAATTCTGACCGAGGTCACATTCTCTTGGCCCGGGCTTGCAAATCGCTTGTACCGAGCCATTTCACAACGAGACTATCCGACTGTTCAGGGGATTGTCGTTTTCTTCGCGGCAATTGTCGCGATCGCCAGCATTGCGATCGATATTATCAATGCCTATATTGATCCTCGTATTCGCTATTAGCGACCCGCGCAGTCAGCGGGCAGCGTCGCAGCAGCTTGAGGCTGAGACGAAGAGAGGTTGTAGGCAGTTGGATAGCTGGTTTGGCTGTTTCTGTAAACCTCTAGATTCATAACGGACTCACGACCCGACGTGCCCGCAGGACCATTAGCGCGATAGGCAACAGCAGCACTACGATTGTTTGCATCAAACTGGTAGCGGGGTTGATTCATCATTGAAGATTGGGAATCAGTTGAGCCGCCCATACCGCCTTTCATATAGGATGCACAACGATCGGAAGTCATACCTGAAGATGGATTGCTCACAGCCGAAGGCATTGTATCGCCATTGTTGACCACCCCTTGCGTCGGGACAGCTTGAGCCAATACGGGGAGCGCCATCAATGCTGCGGTTCCGGTTGCACCCACCATTGCTAAAGTGCGGTGTAAAATATTTGTCCGATTGTGAGTTTGCATGATTTTTCTCAAAAGACTGAGCGAATAGGGTTAGAAAACTTGTGCGTTTCTATACTCATTACTATAGAGAACTTGCCGACGATCGCTCTCTGTCTTTCGGAATTACTTATACCCTACCAGCGGTATGAGCTAGTTTGCGCTCTAACCATGAGCTTTCCCAGCACCTAGATAGAGTTCTGCAACTCGTGGATTATTGAGCAACTCTGAACCTGCTCCTTCAAATCGATCGCGCCCCGATTCTAAAACATAGCCCCGATCCGCCATTTCTAAGGCTCTGCGGGCATTTTGCTCAACCAGAACGATCGCAGTTCCATCGCGATTAATCTGCCGAATCTGCTCAAACACACTGTTCACCAAAATGGGAGACAGTGCCGCTGACGGTTCATCTAGCAGCAATAAACTCGGTTTCAGCATTAATGCTTTTCCCATTGCCAGCATTTGCCGCTCTCCGCCTGAAAGCGTTCCGGCGCGTTGTTTGCGTCGTTCTGCGAGTCTCGGAAATCGCATAAAAATCTCATCTTTGAGCGGCTGTAGCGGTTCATTTAGGACAAACGCCCCCATTTCGAGATTTTCTTCGATCGTCAACGAAGGAAATACATTCGCAATCTGGGGTACATAGGACATCCCCCGTCGCACAATTTGATCCGATCGCAGTCCCGCAATTTCTTTCCCATCAAACTGAATGCTTCCTGTATGAGGAGTCAGCAGCCCAAAAATCGCTTTTGCCAGGGTTGATTTTCCGGCTCCATTCGGACCGATAATTGCGACCAACTCACCTGGATGCACTCGCATATTGACACCCTGCAAGATATCTAGATCTTTGACATATCCTGCATGAATGTTCTGAACCTCAAGGATCACAGAAGTCATAGAAAAAAGAAAGATGAAACTTAGAATCAAACTGTATCATCCTTCTCTGATGTTTCGATCGCCTTTGTATCCAGATCAAGGCGCTGCGTGACAAGGCTGATTTTGGATCAGCCCTTAGTTCAGCCGGAGCAGGGTCAGTTCCTCATCCTGCGAAGGTCTGCGCTCCTGCTGTCCTAATTTAGAATCACTTGGTTGAAAGGCAAGGATCGATTAGAAAGCTACGATCGCTTGAAGTGGTATTGAGCAAAGTAGTTTTGTCGAGCACTTTGATCCTTAAACTGCGTGAAGCTTTGTAGCGACATCTGACGGCTGTTTGCTCCCTCTAGCGCAAACACTAGGAGTTGATTAGCAAAGCTTTGATTATAAGTTGCAGTTGCTTCTTTGTGGTTCGGATCTTGAACATTGCTGCCGTAAGTCGTTAGTTGAGTGGTTCCCCAAGCACAGTCAGTTGGGTGGCACTTGCCGAAGACTTGCACCTTTAGGGTGTTGGATGGTGCAGTCGTCACAACTACGCGAGTAACGCCCCGCGTATTGCTATCGACATTGACCCAAGTGCCTACAAAATCTTGAGGGGCAGCAAACGCAGGGGAAACTAAGCTTGCTGCCAACAATGTTCCACCCGCTACCCTTGCGATCGAGCGCTTTAACATTCCAGAGACTCCCAGTAATAAGTGAATTGATTTGCGCGATCGACCGTAGAGGGTTCCACAACCGTAAGGCTGTGAGTTCTCTGGGTTGATCTCGGCATAGCTCTATGTTGTCCCAGGGCTTGAGTTTTTCAGATTACCTTAGCGGGTGATCTATGAAAAACCTTTCGGCAAAATTTTCGTTTGTTTGAGCGAAAGCATGTCAAGCTGAGGGCAGAACTCATACAGCAGGACTGAATGGAATCACCACAAAACTACACAGACGAAAGACTATCGGGAACCATCATCAACGGCGCAGGAGGACGACTTTTGCTCAAATCCGATGGTGAAGGGTTTCCGATTCACTTTGTTGATATTGACACCCATAAGCTTAAGGTGGGCGATCGCGTGTCGGGTCGCTTATTTGTTTATCAAGAAATGAGCGGGGGATTTATGGGCTATGTTTATCCAGGTTCGATCGTGCGAGAATAGGACTCAGACGAATTTCGTTCTGATGTTCAAGCCCGGTTAGGGCAAACGCAAGAAAAAAGTGACGTAGGCTAAAAGCAGTGTAAACCGCTTGAGAGACACTGCTCATGACTCAGCCGCTGGATGCCCGGATTCTCACTCATTTTG